>JAAYXN010000111.1 GCA_012515885.1 Rhodococcus sp. (in: high G+C Gram-positive bacteria) | reverse complement strand
CCGCAGAACCCTCGGACCCAGAGCTTTTTGAAGGCGGTGCTCGCAGCAGACTAAAAGAACAGGCGGCACGGAGAGGGCAGCGCGGGAGCGTAGGATTTATGGGGTGGTTTCCCCGGTAGTCCCAGCTCGCACGCACTCACGTCGGGTATGGCTGGCGGTGGGTGCCACCATGTTCGCTGTGGCGTGGGGCGGAAACGAGTTCACCCCGCTGCTGGTGATGTATCGGCTCTACCACGGGTTCTCTGCCCTTGAAGTGGACCTGTTCCTCTTCGCCTACGTCTTCGGGATCGTGCCCGGCCTTTTGCTGGGCGGGCCGCTCTCTGATCGGCTGGGTCGCCGTCCGATTCTGCTGCCAGCGCCACCGCTGACCGTCCTCGGTTCGCTGCTCCTCGCTTTCGGTGCCGATTCGGCGGCACTGCTTGTCGCCGGTCGAATGCTGTGCGGTGTGGCTCTCGGTTTGGGTATGGCGGTCGGCGGCAGCTGGGTCAAAGAGCTTTCCAGCGCCCCCTGGGATCCGGATGCGGCACCCGGTGCGGGAGCGCGCCGCGCCGCGATGTGCCTGACAGCCGGGTTCGGTCTCGGCGCCGGCGCCGCGGGCCTGCTGGCCCAGTGGGCGCCGTGGCCCAGCGCGCTGTCCTACATCGTTCACATCACGATCGCGGCTGTCGCAATGGTGGCGCTGCTGCGCGCAGTAGAAACCCGCACACCGCAGCCCGGTGAAGAACAGGTGTCACTGCTCGACGATTTGCGGATTCCCTCGGCGGGGCATCGCCGCTTCCTTTTCGTCATCGTGCCGCTCGCGCCGTGGGTGTTTGGTACCGCGGCGTCCGCGTACGCGGTCCTTCCCGGTCTCATGGCCGACAGCGTTGATTACCCCCTGGCGTTCTCCGCCGTGATGTGTCTGGTTGGCCTGGGCGCGGGATTCCTCATCCAGTCGCTGGGACGAGGCATCGACAACCCGCGCAACTCACGGGGTGTTGTTGTCGCATTGAGTTTCGTTATTGCGGGCATGTTGAGCGCCGTCCTGGCCACGATGATGCTGACCGTACCGATGGCGATTTTCGCGTCCATCGTCTTGGGCTGCGGATACGGGATGGCCCTGGTGTCAGGGTTGCAGGAGGTTCAGCGCATCGCGGGACCGCATGATCTTGCTGGTCTGACGGCCGTGTTCTACTCGCTGACGTACCTGGGGTTCGCGATGCCCGCGATCATGGCAGCCATCGTCGAAACGTTCCCTGTCGTGACGTACCCGGTGATGTTTGCTGTCGGGGCCGTCGTTGCTGCTGGATGCTTGGCTCTGGTGTTGGTGAAGTGGACCGCGCACCTGCCGGACCGGGAGACGCTAGAGCGGCGGTAGTTCCTTCTCGTACAGCCAACTGGTCCACAAATCTCGCAGCGGCCCATCGGTGTAGCGGGCCGCGAGATCAGTGAACATTTCTGCCGTGACCGTCGTGTAGCGGTACCGCTGAGTCCAGTCACGCAGCAGGGCGAAGAAATTTTCGTCACCCAACCGGGCACGAAGCTTGTGCAGGGTGATGGCGCCGCGCTTGTAGACTCGGTCATCGAACATCAACGCCGCACCCGGATCGCCGACAAGCAGATCCTGCGGTTTACGGGCCAACCCGTCATACGCCTGCGCCGCGAGGTCGTGCGCAATCGGGCCGCCGGATTGCTCTGACCACAGCCATTCCGCGTAGCACGCGAAGCCCTCATGCAGCCAAATATCACGCCACTGACCGATAGTGAGGCTGTTGCCAAACCACTGATGTGCAAGTTCATGAGCGACAAGACGTTCACTGCCGCGGTGACCATCAAGATGGTTTGCTCCGAAAATCGACAGTCCCTGCGCCTCAATCGGAATATCGAGGGGATCGTCGGTGACGACGACCGTGTAGTCCGGGAACGGATAGGGACCGAAGAGCTCGGTGAACACATCCATGATCTGCGCTTGCCGCGCGAAGTCGTGGGCAAACGGCTTCGTCAGGCGCGACGGCAACACAGCGTGGATGGGTACGGGTTGCTGGGTGATGGTGAGCCGCTCATAGGGGCCGATCTGAATGGTCGCGAGATACGCCGCCATCGGTTCGGCCTGCTCATACACCCATGTCGTCTGGCTCGCTCGGACCTTGCGCTCGCGGAGCGTTCCGTTCGCAAGCGCGTAGTACGGAGAATCCGTCGTGATCGAAATACGGTAGCTCGCTTTGGAACTGGGATGGTCGTCGCACGGGAACCACGACGCTGCGCCGTTCGGCTGGCTGGCAACGAGGGAACCTTCGCTGAGTTCCTCCCAGCCGACCTCACCCCACACCGAACGGATCGGTGCCGGAGTGCCCTGATAGTGAATGGTGATCGACAGTGCCGCACCGACCGGCAGTTTTGTGCGCGGCGTGATCGTGAGCTTGCCCGCGCGAAGCGCATGCTTTGCCACCCGCGAACCGTTCACATACACCTTCGACACCGCGAAATGCGACGCCAAATCCAGGCTAAAACGGCTCAGCACCGTCGTCGTCACCGCGGTGATCGAAGCCTTACCCGTCAGCCGGTTACTGGCCACCCTGTACTGGATCTCAAGTTCATAGCGAGATACCCGATAGCCCTTATTGCCGTTTTGCGGCAAATACGGATCAGGCAGGTACGGGCCGACCGGGACGACATCTTTCATCGCTCACCCCACGGCGCAATCGGGTTGCCCTGCCACCGGGTAGACGGGGGGACAGTGTCACCGCGCATCACCAAAGACGCAGGTCCAACGGTCGCGCCGCTGCCTATACGGGAGGCAGGAAGCGCGACACAGTGCGGTCCAAGAGTGGCCCCAGCATCGAGGGTGACGGTATCCATAGACATGATCCGATCATGAAACAGGTGCGTCTGCACAACACATCCACGTTCCACAGTGGCGCCGTCCCCAAGTGTTACCAAATCGGCCTCCGGCAACCAGTAACTTTCGCACCACACGCCACGCCCGATTTTGGCACCCAAACCGCGCAGCCAGACGTTGAGTGCCGCGGTGCCCGTCGCGCCACGCGCAAACCACGGTGCGCCGACCGTTTCAACAAACGCGTCTGCCACCTCGTTGCGCCACACGAAAGAACTCCACAGCGGATGTTCGACCTTGGAGATCCGGCCGACGATGACCCATTTCGCGATGACACTGATCAGAGCCGCCACGATGCTGGCCACCATCAACACACCGCCCGAGACCAAAGCAGCCAACCAGAAACCGGTCGCCGCGAACTCCTGCAGGGTGAGCAGGACGCTGACGCCGATGCCCACGCTCACCATGACCGGAATCAACCGGCAGGTCTCGACCGCGCCGCGCGCAATCTTCAGTCTCGTCGGCGGCTCAAACGTGCGAGACGTGTCCGCATCACCGGGAGCGCGGCGCAACTTAACCGGGGGGCTACCCAGCCACGACGACCCCGATTTCGCTTTCGACGGAGCAGCGGACAGCACCGCGACAAGACCATATTTAGGGACGCGTCGACCGGGAGCAGCCATCCCGGAGTTCCCAAGGAACGCACGCTTGCCGACCTTCGCTTCCTCGATGTGCATCCATCCGCCACCGAGCTCGTAGCTGGCAATCATCGTGTCGTCGGCCAGGAACGCGCCGTCGGCGACCGTGGTGAATTTCGGCAGTAGCAGCACCGTCGACGCCTCGACGTTCTTACCGATTTTCGCGCCCAAAAGACGCAGCCACGCGGGCGTCAAAAGCCCCGCGTACAGGGGGAACAGGAAGGTGCGGGCAGCATCCATGATCCGTTCCGTTGCCCACACCTGCCAGCCGATGCGGCTACGAACCGGGAAGTAGCCCTCCTTCAAGCCGATCGAGAGCAACCGGACGGCCGCGAGCGTGATTAGTGCGTACGCGGCCAGCGCGATGAGCGTCGCCACCGGAACCGCGATCAGTGCGGGAACAATCGCGGCAGCGGCACTGTCCACGTCATGCACTGCCCAGCCCACCAGCGCGAGCGCGATCGCCAAACCAAGCAGCGGCATACCAGCAAGGACCACCGAACTGGCACCGTAAATCGGCACCCACCAGCGCGCCCGCGGCGGCGCCTCATCAGGCCACGGCGTCTTCGCTTTACCGACCTTGGCTGCCGGTGAACCGGCCCAGTACTGGTCAGCTTTGACCCGGCCCGAGACCGCGGAACCCGCAGCGATGTGCGCGTTCTTTCCGATCTTGGTTCCAGGGAACAGGGTTGACCGGGCACCCACCGACGCGCCAGCGCCGATCTTGATGGCGCCGATGTGGAGGGTATCGCCGTCCAGCCAATGTCCCGAGAGGTCTACTTCCGGTTCGACGGAGGCGCCGTCACCCAGTTCGAGCATGCCGGTAAGCGGCGGGAGGGTGTGGAGGTCAACCCCAGAGCCGATCTTCGCTCCCAAAGCGCGTGCGTAATAGGTCATCCACGGAGCACCCGAAAGGTTGGTGGCACCAATGGCTTCCGTGAGCCGCTCCGCGGTCCACAGTCGCAGATGCACGCTGCCGCCGCGCGGATACGAGCCCGGGGTGACGCCGCGCAGCAACAGTCGAGCGCTCAGTGCGGCAATGGGCATGCGGCCGAAGGGGGTGAGGAACACGATGAAGCCGACAAGGACCCACCACCACGACAGAGTCGGAGCCCACGACACGTCCACGAACCAGGCGAGAAGGTTGTTCGCCAACGCCAGCCACGTCACCCATTGCAGGCCCGTCAACGTCGCCAACGGCACCATGGCGAGGGACTGCACGACGCGCGCACGCAGTGGGGTCGGCGCTACCGTGCGCGGTTCAACATCTGCAGTGGGGGAGAGCTCGTCGAGGTAGTCGGCAAGCGAACCGAGGCGCGGATGCTCATACAGGTCGGCGACGGTGACCTCGGGGTACCGCTCACGGAGAGCGGTCACCAGTTGCGCCGCGGACAGTGACCCGCCGCCCAACTCAAAGAAGTCGTCTTTCGGGCCGCTGATTTGCGCACCAAGAATGTCCGTCCACAATTCAGCGACCCACGTAGCGGTGTTTCCGAGACCAAGTGCACCGATCGCATCGTCGTCGGCGCCGGGCAGCGGCCACGGCAAAGCATGGCGGTCGACCTTGCCGGACGTGCGCGTCGGAAGCTCATCGACGAGAGCCAGGCGCGGCACCAGCGCGGCCGGGAGCTGCTCGCTGAGCGATTCGTGTGCCGCGACAAGATCGAAATCAGGATTGGTGCTGGCGAGATAGCCGATAAGTACTTGGTTGCCGGTCGCGGTCCGTCGAACAGCAGCCGCGCCACCGGCAACACCGGGAAGATTCTGCAGTGCGTTGTCGATCTCACCGAGTTCGATACGGCGGCCACCGACCTTGACCTGGTCATCGGCGCGGCCCTGGAAGAGCAGGCCGGTGCGCTCTAAACGGACGAGATCACCACTACGGTAAGCGCGCTCCCAGCCAAGAGTGCGAATGGGAGCGTACTTTTCGGCGTCCTTCTCGGGATCAAGGTAGCGGGCCAGGCCGACGCCGCCGATCACCAATTCGCCCACTTCGCCTTCGCCAACAGGATTTTCGTCGGCGTCGACAACCGCGAGATCCCAGCCATCGAGGGGAAGCCCAATGGTCACTGGGCCGGTGCCGTCAAGCAGCGCGGCGCAGGCAACAACCGTCGCCTCCGTTGGACCGTACGTGTTCCACACTTCACGGCCCGGTGTTGCCAGACGCTCCACAAGTTCAGGTGGGCAGGCTTCGCCGCCAAAGATCAACAGCCGCACAGCTTCCAGAGCTTGCGCCGGCCACAACGCCGCGAGAGTCGGAACGGTGGAGACGATGTTGACATCACGCGTGACCAGCCACGGACCCAAATCCATGCCGCTACGTACCAGCGACCGCGGAGCAGGCACCAGACACGCGCCGCCACGCCACGCAAGCCACATTTCTTCACACGAGGCATCGAACGCGACAGACAGACCAGCCAGGACTCGATCACCCGGCCCGATCGGGTGATCCTGCAGGAACAGACGCGCCTCCGCGTCAACGAACGCCGCCGCATTTCGGTGAGTGACCGCGACGCCCTTAGGTGTGCCCGTCGAACCTGACGTGAAAATGATCCAGGCGTCGTCATCGATCGTGGGTGGACGATGCTCCGCGCCACCAGCATGTTCGGTGGGTTCGATGCCATTGGTGGTAATGACGGCAGCGACCGCGGCCTCGCCGAAAACGAGTTCGGCGCGCTCTTCCGGGTCGTCAGCATCGACAGGCACATACGCGGCGCCAGCAGAAAGCACCGACAGAATCGATACGTACAGCCGATGCGAACCCGACGGCATACGGATACCGACCCGATCACCGGCACCGATACCGGCCTCAGCCAGCGCTTCCACCCCGAGATCGATCTCGGTGAGAAGCTCACGGTAAGTCAGCTCAATGGTGCCGTCATCAATGGCGGGCGCATCCGGGTGGTACTCGGCGGTCGCGCGCAGAATGTCGATAAGGGTTCGTGGCGGGGGCGCGAAGCTACCGCGCAGCATTTCCTGAGGAATCAGCTGCGACAAGGACTGACCTGGCTGGTCAGATCCTGTTGACGGAGTCTGGGGAGACAATCGACTTCCTTCGCTGGAGGTTCGTCCGCGACAGGATCGCCGCGCGCACCGGGTGTTATCCCACGTCTCGGTAACCAGTTGGTGAACAACCGCGCATCCCCCAACGATATCGCCGCTGCTGGCTGATGGCCTGCGTATCTGCAGATAGGAACCGCGAGCCGTCACGCTGGCCAGAAGCGATCAGCCGTCGACAGTCCGTGATTGTGGTCTCACAAGGTTTGACAGTGAGGCGGGGAATCTGTCACTCTCTGCCATAGGTCATGAGTACCAGCGTCAAGCCCCGGCTCGCTGGTCGGCAACCCTCCACCGCGGTGGGGTGCTCCGGGTGACGACCTGGCCGCAGCTCAAAAGAGCGCGGCAAGCGCGGACTCCGAGGTATCACGGCAGTCGCCGAGGTGCGATGCCGATCCACACGAGTCCCTGACCATGAGGGATAACTGACATGACTGCCGTACTCGATACCTGTTCAACCACCTTTGTTGCCCCGCTCGCCGCCGTCGCAGGCACCGACGCACCCCTGTCTAACGGCACCACCTGCCGCTACGCGAACTTCGACTACGCGGCCAGCGCGCCTGTTTTGGCGCAGGTCGGCGCCAAGGTCCAAGAACTCATCCCCACCTACGCCAGCGTGCACCGCGGTGCCGGACATGCCTCGCAGGTATCCACCGACGCCTACGAGCAGTCACGTATCGCTGTCGCGAAGTTCCTGGGTGCGCGCACCGGCGACGGCCCAGACAGTGACGTCGTCGTTTTCACCCGCAACACCACTGATTCGTTGAATCTGCTGGCGCACTGCGTGCCGGGCGATGTTGTGGTTCTCGACATCGAGCATCACGCGAATCTCCTGCCGTGGAAGAACGCTCGCGTCGTCCTCGCATCAGACACGATCGAGAAGACCATTGAGTCGCTCGTCGGGGAATTATGCTCCAAACCTGCTGCACTCCTAGCTATCACGGGCGCCTCGAATGTCACCGGCGAAATTGTGCCGATCGAGCGCCTGACCGAAATTGCGCACCGCTGCGGCGCCCGCATCCTTGTTGACGCTGCCCAGTTGGCCCCGCATCGCGCAATCGACTTGGCTGCAACAGGTATCGACTACGTCGCGTTCTCCGGTCACAAGCTGTACGCACCGTTCGGTTCGGGCGTGCTCGCTGGGCGCCGCGACTGGCTCGACGCCGCCGACCCCTACCTTGCTGGTGGCGGTGCGGTTCGTAATGTCAGCTTGGAATGTGTTGATTGGGCACCGGCTCCCGCCCGTCATGAGGCAGGTTCGCCGAACCTGTTTGGTGCAGCCGGTATCGCTGCGGCGTGCGAAGCGCTCACTGCGATTGGTTTTGACGAAATTGGCCGCCACGAAGAAGTTTTGACGTCCGCGCTTGTCGAGGGTTTGTGCGCGATTGATGGCGTGAAGCTGCTGCGTTTCTGGAACGACATTGACGACACGGTCGGCATTGTGACGTTCACCGTCGAGGGTTTCGCGCCGGTCGAGGTTGCGTCGTACCTGTCGACCGAGCACGGCATTGGTGTTCGTGACGGCCGATTCTGTGCGCACCCGATCATTGACCGCCTGGGCCTTCCCGGTGGCGCGGTGCGTGCCAGCCTCGGCTTGGGCACCAGCTCTGATGATGTCCAGCGCGTGATCGATGCGGTCGCTCAGCTGGTTGCGTCCAAAGGCTGAAGGCACTCGACCTGATAGTTCGCGGGGACTTTTATTCACCGTGATGAAAAGGCAGGTAGGAGTTCCGCTAGATGCTCTACCTGCTGTTATCGCTAGACGCCTCTCATCGACTCGCATAGGCAAACTGTGCCCGCCGATAGGATCAACACCATGACGACGACACCCAGCACCAGCGCACCTCGCGCTGTATGGCGCCGCCGTCACGTCGACCTATGCCGCACGTCCTCAGGTATGTGTATTCGCTGACTTCCCGCCGTCAGTGACACTCTTCTCTTCCCTAAGGACCCGTCATGTCTACAGCTTTCGCTACCCGCACCCCCATTCGGCAACTCCACGTCGCTGTTGAACTCGCAGGCTCCGGCCACCACCCGGCGGCGGCCACTCTCGCTGGCACCCGGCCCGTCATCGGCCCCGACTATTGGATCGACCAGACCGTTCCTGTCGATGCAGGTGAACGACTCGATCTCTCCGCCTATCCGCGCCACGTCGTCCGCATCCAGGCTGCCGATCTGCGTGACGCGCAACGTGAACGAGACCGTGTGCGCGCAGAACTTATTGCACAGGAACGAGATCCAGACGAAGTGACCGTACTGGTCGATCTCGAAGTTCTCGTCGCAGCAGACGCTCGCACGGCCCGGCACGAACTCGCTCGCCTCGATAGCGCATTAGATGCGCCGAAGACCCCGTCTTCGTTGCGATATGTCGGGACACCACTGGGTCTCGCTGGGCTGATCGCAGACATCACCGCTGCGGGTGTTGCGGATGGAGTGACCCTGCTGCCGTTGACTCAACCAGGGGTGTTGGAGCAGGTCATCGACACCACGCTGCCATGGCTGGAAGGTCGCGGCGTGACCACAACATCCAACGCGGTCGACCAAGCGCTGCGCAGCTTCGGGTTAGCGCCACGTGTCCGCACGCTAGCGTCGTAGGAGCGACTGACTTACAGTGCGATTGGCTTGTGGTAGCGGCCCTGGTGGTAAAGCAATGGGGCAGAAGCGGTTTCGTCCACATCATCGGCGTGGGCACGCGTCACCAAACCAACCACCAGGGTGTGATCGCCCACCGGAATCAACTGATTGATCTCGGCGCGCAACCAACTCGGGGTGCCCCGCAACACCGGTTCCCCAGAATCAAGGCGCCCCCACAACGATTCGTCAGCAAAGCGTTCCGACGCGGTGCGAGAAAAACGCTGCGCCAAATGCTGCTGATGCTCACCAAGCAAATGGATCACCAGCGACTCCGCGTCACGCAGCGCGGCGATGCTCGATGACGTCTCCGCGATATTGAACGTCACCAGAGGCGGATCCAAAGACACCGACGCAAACGAAGTCGCAGTGAACCCGACCGGGCCCTTGCCAGCGTCGAGCGTCACGATCGTGACGCCAGCCGGATGCCGCGCCAGCGCGGCCCGGTACTCGTTGGCAGTGATCCCGTTAGTCATGATTTCCCAGTATAGAGAGCGGGCTGTCCGCCCTGGTGAGTCAGTCGACGTCGATGGCTAGGCCCGCGGTGATGCGCAGCAGCTCAGAGAACGTCGTCCGAAAATAAGAACCCTGATACCCGGCGGCTGCCCACAACTCGGGAAACGCCTCCAGCGCCGAATCCAGATAGGTCGGCAGGTTCAGCGGATGCCCCAGCGGGGCGATACGGCCCGCAGGTTGGCGCGTGAGCGACTCCACCGCGTCGGACGGAGCTGTTGTCAGTACCCCTTCCAGCCGTTTCCCGGTGCGCTCAAGATCGACATCTCGATCCCCAGACACAAGCAGAAGCACCGGGTCGTCGTCGAGCAGGAACACCAGCGACCGCACGACCGCACCCGCCTCCACACCCAAAGCGAAAGCCTCATCCGCCACACGATCCAACGTGCCCGGTCGGGTGATGATCACGCCATGATGGCCACGCGAGATCAACGTGTGCGCGACATGGGCCGCGTTGCGATGCAGTGGCGACGACATAAAACCAGGGTAGGAGCGTCGAGGCGAACGTGCTTGCCGAACTCGCCAGTAGGAAGACGACAGGACGCAAGACATGGGTATACGACGCGTGCGGCGGCGAGTTGTTACCCTCAGGGAATGACTGAAGAGACGCCGCAGTCCGCGCACCCGCAGTACAACGCATTCACCGTTGAGCAGGTCGGAGACGTCGCGCAGGTGACGCTGATCGGCCCCGGTAAAGGCAACGCCATGGGCCCGGACTTCTGGCGCGAACTGCCGCTCGTCTTCGCCGACCTCGACAACAACCCCCAGGTGCGGGCGATTGTTCTCGCAGGCAGCGGCAAGAACTTCTCGTACGGACTGGACCTGCCCGCCATGGCAGGGGACATGGGCCCTGTCCTCGCGGACAAGGCGCAGGCTGGACCGCGCACCGAATTCCACGGCCTCATCAAGCGCATGCAGTCGGGCATCAACGCTGTCGCCGACTGCCGCAAGCCGGTGATCGCCGCAATCCAGGGTTGGTGCATCGGCGGCGGCGTGGACCTCATCAGCGCTGCAGACGTTCGCTACGCCAGCGCGGATGCCAAGTTCAGTATTCGTGAAGTCAAAGTCGCGATTGTCGCCGACATGGGCAGCTTCGCCCGGCTACCCGCGATCATTGGTGACGGACACCTGCGTGAACTCGCACTGACCGGCAAAGACATTGACGCCGCGCGCGCCGAGAAGATCGGTCTGGTCAATGACGTGTTCGACGATGCGGACGCGGTACTCGCAGCCGCCCACGAGACCGCCAAAGAGATCGCTGCAAACCCGCCACTAGTAGTTCAGGGCATTAAAGACGTACTCGATCATTCCCGGTCCGCGGCAGTGGACGACAGCCTGCGCTACGTCGCTGCCTGGAACGCAGCCTTCCTGCCTTCCGAAGACCTGACCGAAGCAATCACGGCTGTCTTCCAAAAGCGTGATCCGCAGTTCAAGGGCGCCTAACTCCGGGTGCCCAACCCCGTCACCTATACGAAAGCCGCTGCCAGTTCAGAACTGGCAGCGGCTTTCGCGTAAGCCTAGGCTGCTGCAACCTTCGACCGCTCCAACCTCGGACTACAGATCAAGAGGCTAGTGGTCTCAAGAGGTCAGTGGCCCTGCGTCTTCAGACGCTCGAACGCCTCGGTAATGACCTTGTCGGCCTCGGCCTTACCCACCCAGTCAGCGCCGGTGACGTGCTTGTTCGGCTCCAAGTCCTTGTAGTGGACGAAGAAGTGCTTGATCGCATCCAGCTCGAACTGCGACACATCGCTGATGTCCTGCACGTGATCCCAACGAGGGTCACCGGCCGGAACACACAGCACCTTGTCGTCGCCGCCTGCCTCGTCGACCATCTTGAACATGCCGACCGGACGTGCCTCGACGATGACACCCGGGTACACCGACTCGGGCAGAAGCACCATGGCGTCCAGCGGATCGCCGTCTTCACCAAGAGTGTTCTCGATGTAGCCGTAGTCCGCGGGGTAACCGAACGCGGTGTAGAGGTAGCGGTCCAGCTTGACGCGACCCGTCTCGTGGTCAACTTCGTACTTGTTGCGCTGTCCCTTAGGGATCTCGATGGTGACGTCGAACTCCACGCCGTTTCCTCGCTGTCGTATCGGTAATGATTTCGTCGGGAAGGATACCGTCATCCGATTAGGCTGGGAGGCCGCACAGTGGTGTCACTGGGAACACCACGATGGGGCGGGGCGGCTACGGAGAGGGAGAGGCGTTGACTGACGGCACGAAGGTCGGCACGCTCGAAGAACAGCAGCGCCGCAATATTCGGGCGTTGATCATCACACTCATCGCGTTGGCTGCGGTGGTCGCCGCGTCGGTGATCATTGTCGACCGTAGCCGCGGAGCAGCGGAAGCAGCTTCTGTGGAGGCAGCGGCGGAACCGGATTGGGTGACGGCGGCGCCGCTGATCGTTCCACTCCCTGACGAGGCGGTGGAGCCGACGGGGGCTGGGCTGGGTGCGGTGCTCGCGGCAGCGGCAGCTAATCCGGACCTTGGTCAGTTCAGTGGTGTTGTCAGCGATGCTGAGACCGGGCAGGAACTGTGGAACGTGGGCGCCGATATTGCCCGGCTTCCAGCGTCGACCACGAAGGTTCTCACTGCTGCGGCCGCACTTTTGACGGTCCCGCTCGATCAGCGGCTCACCACGAGGGTGGTGGAGGGCTCAAACAGTGAACTGGTGTTGGTTGCTGCGGGCGATCCGGCCCTGACTGCTATGCCGGACGGCGGCTACTACCCGGGCGCGGCTCGGATCGGTGACCTTGTTGAGCAGGTCAAAAGCAGTGGGGTGTCCGCGACCCGAATTCTCGTGGACACGAGCATCTACAGCGGCCCGAACATGGCAGACGGATGGTTCCCGGACGACATCGGTGCCGGATACATCACTCCCACCGAACCGGTCATGATCGATGGCGGGCGGTTTGATGCGCACCGCGACGAGTCTCCGCGCAGCGCCGAACCCGCCCTGGATGCGGGACGAGTCCTCGCGTCCGCGCTGGGTCTTGATCCAGCGACGGTGGCGCTGGGCGCTGCCCCAGCGGACGCGGCCGTCGTCGCGCAGGTGCAGTCCGCCCCGCTGCGTGATCGTCTTCGGCAAATGATGGAGCACTCAGACAACGTGTTGGCCGAAGCGATCGGCAGGGAAATCGCGATTAACGCCGGTGCCAGCGCATCGTTTGACGGCGCAACCTCGGCGATCGGGCAGGCCCTCTATTCTGCCGGGTTCGACATGAACGGCCTGGTCATGCGTGATGCCAGTGGGCTATCAATCGACGACCGAGTGACGCCGCGCCTGCTCGATCAGATCCTGCTTGCCGCGTCCGTCGGCGAGCGCACCGAACTGCGGCCCCTGCTGGACTACCTGCCTGTTGCGGGCGCAACGGGCAGCCTGTCCGCCCGCTACGGCGGTGGAGATCGAGCTGCCGCGGGGTGGGTGCGTGCCAAGACCGGGACGCTCTCGGACGCCAGTGGGCTCTCGGGATATGTCGTGACGCAAAGCGGGCAGGTGCTGACCTTCGCGTTTCTTTCCAACGGCACCCCGCCTCATCTGGCTCGGCCCGCGCTCGATGCGTTGGCGGCGTCGCTGCGCACGTGCGGGTGCGTGTGAGTGACTTCCGGCCTCAGATCGGCAATACCGTGCGGGTCGCACATGAGTAAAGCCGTGCGGGTCGCACATGAGTAAAACTGAACGGATGACGTCCGAGTCGAAGTTTGGTGGCGTGGTGGATTGGCCTCTCGCTACGAAGGTCGGTGTGCGGCTGGCACGAAGTGGTCCTGCGATGAGCCGCTACACGGCGGAGATGGTGGCCAGCGAACTCGCGGAGGCGTCGCGTCGCGCGGAGGGGCCGGTGCGTGAGGTGACCGGTCTGGCTGACGGTCTCGCGATCCCGGACGCACTCGTCCTGGACCGGGCGGGGTGGATTGAAGCCGCCGCTGATTCGATGGCGCAGTTGACCGGTGCGGAAAGCGGAGACACCGGTTTCATCGTCGGCAAACCTGCGGGTCTGCAGGCCGGGGTGATGCTTGCATACCTGTCGTCGGCGATCTTGGGGCAATACGATCCGTTTACCGACGATGGGACGTTGCTGCTGGTTGCCCCCAATATCGTGGCGGCGGAGCGGGCATTGAAGGTGCCGCCCAGCGACTTTCGGCTTTGGGTGTGTTTGCACGAGGTAACGCACCGCGTCCAGTTTTCTTCGACACCCTGGTTGGCGGGGTACATGCAGCAGATGGTGGGGATTCTGGGTGAGAGCACAGACGAACCGATCCTGGACGTAGCCACCCGACTCGTCGACGCCGTGCGCGGCAATAACGGGGCCGAGCGCGCGGGGTCAGATTCTGCGGAGATCGGCGGCCTCGTCGGGCTGCTGCGCGCTACTCAACCGCCCGCGCAGCGCGATGCGCTCGACAACCTCCTCGTGTTGGGCACACTTCTCGAAGGCCACGCGGACTACGTGATGGATGCGGTCGGTCCCGCTGTCGTGCCGTCGGTGACACGTATCCGGTCGGCATTCGATTCGCGTCGACGCAGCGCCAATAACCCGGTGCAGCGGCTCATTCGCGCACTGCTCGGCATGGACGCCAAAATGGCGCAGTACGTGCGCGGCAAAGCGTTTGTTGAAGCCGTCATCGACGAGGTGGGGATGGAGCAGTTCAACCAGGTGTGGACGGGCCCCGAGACACTGCCGTTGCTGGCGGAAATCGATCAGCCGCAGGCGTGGGTGCAGCGAGTGTTGGGCTGATCGTGCAGTTACCGCAAACCCGGGCGATCCTTGAGCTTCGTCACGCCGTGCGTGCCTGGTTGACGGCCTTTCACCCGGCAGGTTCGGTGGTGGTGGCGCTCTCGGGCGGCGCCGATTCGCTGGCGTTGACGGCCGCAGTAGCTGCTGAGGCGGACGTCGTGGACGCGGTCGTCATCGACCACCAGTTGCAGACAGGTTCGGGGGAGGTCGCCCACGCTGCCTGTGAGAAGGCGCTGGCCCTGGGCGCCGCGTCCGCGCAGGTCGTTCAGGTAGACGTGTACGGGCCCGGCGGGATGGAAGCGGCCGCCCGCCGCGCCCGCTACGACGCCCTCGACGCGGCCCGAATGCGTCGCCCAGTCCTGTTAGGGCACACCCTCGATGACCAGGCAGAAACAGTGCTGTTGGGTCTGGCGCGAGGTTCAGGGGGACGTTCCATCCAGGGGATGTGCGCGTGGGATGAGCCGTGGGGGCGGCCCCTGCTGGGTGTGCGCAGGTCCGTGACCCGACAAGCCTGCATTGACCTGGGCGTGCTGGCGTACGAAGACCCACACAACAGCAACCCCGACTTCACCCGCGTACGTCTGCGCAGCGAGGTGCTGCCACTGCTCGACGAGGTCCTCGGCGGCGGCGTAGCCCCAGCCCTCGCGCGCACCGCCACCCAACTCCGTGAAGACGGTGCCGTCCTCGACGCGCTCGCCGACGAAGTGCTCACCCAAGCCCTCGACGCCGCCGCGACAACACTCAGCGGCACCGCCGCGACAACACTCAGCGGCACCGCCGCGACAACACTCAGCGGCACCGCCGCGACGGCGGGCACTAAAAGTGTCAATATCGACACACTTAAGCCCGCGGCACCGCCGGTTCGGCGCCGCGCCCTACGGATGTGGCTACGCAGCCACGGCGTAACAGCGTTGACAGACAAACAGTTACGGGCCCTCGACGACCTCGTCGGAAACTGGCGCGGCCAAGGCGCCGTCGCGGTCGGCGGCGGATCAGCCGAGGCGAGGTTGGTCGTGACTAGGGAACATGGCAGGCTAAGTCTTGATCTTGATAGGGGCCGGTCTTGATCTTGATAGGCGCCGGACCAAATGACCAACGAAGGGTGTGAAGGCGTGTACGAAGGCGATATCGCATCGGTGCTGATTTCCGAGGACAAACTTCGGGAGCGGATCGACGAACTCGCCGCGGAAATCGCCGGACGCTACCCGGAGGGCGGCCCAGAAGGCGGCCTGCTGCTGGTGGGCGTCCTCAAGGGCGCGATCTTCTTCATGACCGACTTCGCGCGCGCACTGCCCATTCCGTCGCAGCTCGAGTTCATGGCGGTCAGCTCCTACGGTTCGTCGACGTCGTCGTCGGGTGTGGTGCGCATCCTTAAAGACCTCGACAAGGACATTGCCGGTCGGCACGTGCTGATCGTGGAAGACATCATCGATTCGGGCCTGACGCTGTCGTGGCTGATCCGCAACCTCTCGACCCGCAATCCCGCCTCGCTCGACGTGGTCACGTTGCTGCGCAAGCCGGACGCGGTCAACGTCGATATTGAGGTTGCGCACGTCGGATTCGACATCCCCAACGAGTTCGTCGTCGGCTACGGGCTCGACTACGCGGAGCGCTACCGCGACCTGCCCTACATTGGCCTGCTCGATCCCAAGGTCTACGGCGGAAAATAATCGCCAGGAACTATCCGCGTTTGTTGCGCGTTATCCCTGGTGAACTGGCATCTGGATGGTGTCACCAGGGCTAGGTGGGCCGCTGCCTGAACGCGACGTCGGTGGTCCGCGGTAACCTGGTATGTCCGGCTTGTTTGTTCAGATCGTTCATCGCAGCACTTGCCCAGGCAGGCACGTGCAGCGAGAAATGCAGTTTGGAAGGCCCCGCACTCTCCCCGAAAGGACCGGCCACCTCGGTCGACCTGTATGAACCGTAAGACAGTGATCCGCAACCTGGCGATCGTTTTCGGCATCCTGTTGGTGATCTATGCCTTCAGCTACTTCGGGAACGACACACGGGGCTTCCATAATGTCGATACGTCCGTCGCGATCGCGCAGATTGACGCGGATAACGTCGAGAAGGCGCAGTTCGACGACCGTGAGCAGCAGCTTCGTCTGTGGCTCAAGGACGGCAATGACGCCACCGAGGGCAACAAGGAAATCCTCGCGAAGTACCCCGCGGCAGCGTCTGAGCAGCTGTTCGACAAGGTCGCGGGCACAGAGGTAGATAGCTACAACACCTCGGTCACCCAGGACAGCTGGTTCGCGTCGATCCTGCTGTTCGTGCTGCCGATGGTCATCGTGCTCGCCATTTTCTTCTTCATCATGAGCCGCATGCAGGGCGGTGGCCGCGGCGGCGTCATGGGCTTCGGTAAGTCCAAGGCCAAGCAGCTGTCTAAAGACATGCCGAAGACGACGTTCGCGGACGTCGCCGGTGCTGACGAAGCTGTCGAAGAGCTATACGAAATCAAAGACTTCCTGCAGAACCCGTCCCGCTACCAGGCCCTTGGCGCCAAGATCCCTAAGGGCGTTCTGCTCTACGGCCCTCCCGGTACCGGTAAGACCCTGCTGGCGCGTGCCGTCGCAGGTGAGGCTGGGGTTCCGTTCTTCACCATCTCCGGTTCCGACTTTGTCGAAATGTTCGTCGGTGTCGGTGCCTCCCGCGTCCGCGACCTATTTGAGCAGGCCAAGCAGAACAGCCCCTGCATCATCTTCGTCGACGAAATCGACGCGGTGGGCCGTCAGCGCGGCGCCGGTTTGGGCGGCGGTCACGACGAACGTGAACAGACCCTCAACCAGCTGCTCGTGGAAATGGACGGCTTCGGTGACCGTCAGGGCATCATCCTGATCGCAGCCACCAACCGCCCCGACATCCTCGACCCGGCGCTGCTGCGTCCGGGCCGCTTTGACCGGCAGATCCCCGTCGGTGCGCCGGACCTTGCTGGCCGTCGCGCCATCTTGAAGGTGCACTCTCAGGGCAAGCCGATCGATCCCGAAGTGGATCTGGAAGGTCTCGCTAAGCGCACCGTCGGCATGTCTGGCGCCGATCTCGCCAACGTCATCAACGAGGCTGCGCTTCTCACGGCCCGCGAAAACGGCAACCTCATCACCGAGGCGCCCCTGGAAGAATCCGTGGACCGTGTGGTGGGTGGCCCGCGCCGCAAGAGCCGCATCATCAGCGAGCACGAGAAGAAGATCACCGCGTACCACGAGGGTGGGCACACTCTCGCCGCGTGGGCGATGCCGGACATCGAACCCGTCTACAAGGTCACGATCCTCGCGCGCGGACGCACGGGCGGTCACGCCATGACAGT
>JAAYXN010000110.1 GCA_012515885.1 Rhodococcus sp. (in: high G+C Gram-positive bacteria) | reverse complement strand
GAAGAGTGTGGCCATTTCTTCGCCGGACCGTAGGTGGGCTCCGCCAAGGGGTGGCAGGTGCCCGACGGCGGCGTCGAGGCTTTGCCTGTTTCCTACTGCGGCGATGGCCATGGCGAGGCGACGTTGATCGGGCCTGGCGAAGTGTGCGGCGGTGGTGGCAACGATCGGAAGGTTGTGGGCGCGCGCTAGTTCGGCAAGGGCCTGGTTGCGTTCGTCATCGGTGGGGATGCCGTGGTGGGTGAGTTCGACGCTGACTCGGTCGTGGCCGAATCGGTCGATGAGTTCGCGTAGAGCGTGTGCGGCCTTCTCTGGTCCGCCCTGTTCTAGGGCGTGCCGGACGTGCCCTTTGCGGCAGCCGGTGAGGATTTGCCAGTGCCCGCCTGCCGCTTCAGTGAGTGCGTCGAGGTCATAGTGGAGTTGGCCTTTGGTGCCGCCGGCGAGGTGTGCGGCGGCGATTTGCCGGGAGAGACGCCGGTAGCCTTCTTGTCCGCGGGCGAGGACGAGGAGGTGCCCGTCACCGATGGGGCTGTCGGTGAGGGTGAGTTCGGAGCCGAAGATGGTGGGCATGCCCCATTCGCGGGCGGCTTCTGCGAAGCGGACGACGCCGTAGAAACCGTTGTGGTCGGTGAGTGCGAGTGCGTTGAGCCCGAGTGCCGCGGCTTCTTCGACGAGGTCTTCGGGTGTGGCGGCGCCGTCAAGGAAGCTGAAGGCTGAGTGTGCATGTAGTTCCGCGTAGGGCACAACACTGGCGCACCGCGCAGCTCCGCCGCTGCTGTACTCGCCGCGTTTACGCGTCCATCCGGGCGCGTCTCCCCCGTCTCCGTCAGGTTCTTCACGCCCACTTTTTACTAGACGCCCGGAGAGGACTCGCTCCATTTCGGCCCATGATGGCGGCCCGTTTTCCCACCCCACAACAACCCCTCCCATCGCAAGACACAGCACAGCCTGCTGCCGACGATGATGCCGAGGGGAAGTCGCATCGTTCGAAACTATGTTCGATATTAACAGGCGGAGACCGCTCGTGCCATCAAAACAGTGGCCCAATTTTGGGTGTACTACCGAAAAGCGTCCGAACTTCAACCGGCTTGGTTTGGAACGCAAATCCTGTGCTAGGTTGCGCGATGCATCACACAGTGATGCCGAGGTGATGGATCACACGCAGCATCGACGTGGTCCCCTCACGCCGACTGGATCGAAGCCCCGGGACCTGACCATGATCAAGAATCGCCGTCGACAAGCTCTGGTTGCAGTTCTCGCTGCCGGACTTGGTCTCTCCGTGTCCGCCTGCGGAATGTTTGGGCCCGACGAAAAATGGCAGGCCGCTGACCCCTGCAAGGTCATCGATATGGATCAACTGCGGGAGCTGTCCTACAAGCCGGACGAAATCACCACCGCGAAAGACGACTCCGCGAACGGCACCCACTGCCGGTACAGCGATCGCACACGCCTTGCTGACGTCCGCATTGATGAATTGCCCGAGACGCAGCGCAACGCACCACGCGTCGACCCACCGCTCCGTGACCTCGAAATTGGTGGCCGCACCGTGCATGTCGCAGGCGAGAGCCACAACCGGTGCTCGGTGTACTTCACCATCGACACCCTCAGCGTTGCCGTCGAATTCCATGCCACCAACTACCTACTCGACTTCAGTGACGCTGGCTGCGACGAGATGCTCGACATCCTCACCAGCACCATAAACAACATCTCCGG
>JAAYXN010000109.1 GCA_012515885.1 Rhodococcus sp. (in: high G+C Gram-positive bacteria) | reverse complement strand
GGGGCTGGTGGGACGCCAGGTAATATCTCGTTTCGCGCCTCCGTAGCTCAGTTGGATAGAGCAAGAGCCTTCTAATCTCTAGGTCGCAGGTTCGATTCCTGCCGGGGGCACCACACCACCTGTTCTGTTCGCACGCCGCGACCGCTTCTATCCTCGCCGACCGGCCTTTAGGTCCCTCAGATACTGATCACAACCTTGCCTTGGGTATGGCCTTCTCCGACATAGGTGAGGGCAGCGGCTGCATCGTCCAGCGGATAGGTGCGGTCAATCAGCGGCTTGATCTGGCCGGTCGCAAGGAGATCGGCAAGAACAAGCAAGTCTTCACGCTTGCCCAACGACGTGAATGGGCGCAGCCGCTGACTAGTGAAGCCAGACAGTATGCGCGCCTTCATGATTCGGCCAAGCGGACCAAACCAACGGCCACCATGACCATTATTCGGAATGAGAATGCCGGTCGGCGCCAACACTCGACGCACCGCCGCCAATGGCTGCGCTTCCACATTGTCGAAGATGACGTCATAGCGCTCGTCTCCCGACGTGAAGTCAGTTTCTGTGTAGTCAATAACGTGGTCCGCACCAAGCGACTTGACCAGGTCAATGTTGCGGGTACTGCACACCGCCGTCACTTCTGCGCCACACGCCTTCGCGATCTGCACCGCAAACGAACCAACGCCCCCGGATGCGCCGACGATCAGCACCTGCTGCCCGGGCTGCACATCGGCGATACCACTCAACGCCTGCAACGCCGCCATAGCCGACGTCGGCACGGCTGCCGCTTCTTCCATGGTCACAGTGACAGGTTTCCGCACGAGGTTCTTTGCGGGGACACACGCATATTCCGCGAACGCTCCCCCAGTGCGCCAACCAAACACCTCTTCGCCGCGGCGAAAATCCGTGACATCCTTCCCCACCGCGACCACCACACCGGCAAGGTCCATACCCGGGACGATCTGACGCGGCCGTCGAAGCCCAAACACCAGCCGCACCATGTACGGCATGCCCGTCATCAGGAAATGATCGCCGGGATGCACCGACGCCGCACCCACCTGTACTAACACATCGCCAGGTCCAGGTAGCGGAACCTGCACCTGCGCTGACGTAAGCACCGACGGCGGGCCGTAGCTGTGCTGGACGACAGCCCGCATTGTTGTCGCTGGAGCGCTCGATCGCTGTTCGATTCCCATGGAAAACCTCCTCGGTCCGAGCTGCGACTCTCGCTGGCTCGCGCATTTTCGTACACCGTACGAATACGTACACTGTACTAGTACTGGGCCGTTTGATCTAGGGAGGACAGCCATGGCTGCACGAGCACAACGTCAAGGCGCGTCGCACGCAGGGCTGAGCAAACAGCGAGTGGCCACCGAGGCGATCCGGCTCGCCGACCTGGAGGGCGTCGACGGGCTGAGCATGCGACGGCTCGCCAGCGCACTCGACGTCGGCACCATGACGCTCTATCACTACGTGGCCAACAGAGAAGAGCTCCTCGATGCGATGATCGACATCGTTTTCGAGGAGATTGAACTGCCACCCGAAGACACCGGCTGGCAGTCGGCGATGCGTCACTGGGCGCTGTCTGCGAGAGATGTCCTCGCCCGTCATCCGTGGGCAATCGGGTTCATGGAGTCACGGACCTCACCCGGACCGGCGCATCTTCGGCACCGCGAAGCGTTTACCGCCTGCCTCAGGAAGGCTGGGTTCTCGGTCGTCATGGCAACACACGCCAACTGGCTACTCGACTGCTACGTCTACGGGTTCGCCCTGCAAGAAACCACCTTGCCGTTCGATTCGCCCGAGAAGTTCACCGACATGGCCGAGGACGTGTACCTGCCCCAGATTCCCGCCGATGAGTT
>JAAYXN010000108.1 GCA_012515885.1 Rhodococcus sp. (in: high G+C Gram-positive bacteria) | reverse complement strand
TTGCCTCGAGGATTGATTTCATGCGGTTTTCTGTGCGATGACGTGGGTGCCTGTTCAGATGGGGCAAGAGTCCAACTCACAAGCCGTTTGCAGTTCAGGAGTGGCGTCAAACTCGACATGTGGTATTCCCGGCACCGGCTGCCCCCACGAGCACGTCGATAGTCCGCCCTGACACGACAATCGACGCGAGTGCCGCCGCTTGATCATCGCTCAGTATCCGGCCGTCACCATCAGGGAGCCGGGTGATCTGCTCGACCGTCGTAAGCGCCACAGTCGGTGACGCCGTGGCGCGGGAACGTTGCAGGAAGCGGTCTTCTGCTTGAAGCAGGGTCTCGGAGGAATACACAGTGGAGTGCTTCGGGCGGAACCTGTTGGTGCCATCATGTCGTTGGAAGACGATAGGGCTCGACGCTAGTTCAGGCGGCGTCAACCTGAGGGACGCGTTTTCGGCCGCATCGACCACCAACCCGGTGATCGCTTCACGATCCACCATGGAAGCGAAGCGCCACCCCATGAGTTGGCGGGACGCTTCGGCATGCAGGTTCCAACGTCGCCACGTCGACCGTTTCTCACCCACGACCGCCACGACTGTCTGCCCGATCTCAGTAATCACATCGAGGGGCACATCGTCAGCGCGCAACAACATCGCGGGCGGGTTCACCGCAACTTCTTGTGCCCACCGGGTTGCGTCTTGACCGAGTAAGTGTGTTGCTCGGGTCCGCCAATCGCCGGTGAGTTCCGCCAGGGATCGCACCTGCTTCTCTGGCCGAGTTGCGAGGGCTGCCTGGGCTCGGAGCTTGAGAATCTTCGCCGTCGTGGGCTGCTTGCCATGCTTCTCAATGTAGTCAGCGATGAGGCGGTTCTTCTTGACCTCAATATGTCGGGAACGAGTCGAGAACTCCGACACCAACACCTCAGGCACGACACTGATCGCCCATGCCGGGTTACGGTCACGACCCATGTCCCGGGACTCCCATCCGACGCCAAAGGTGCGGGTCATGTGATCAGCGAATACGGCTTCATGTAGTTCTGAGAGTGCGACCACGGCGGCGTGCATAGGACGGCCGTCGAGGCATCTCTATTTGCCGTCTTGAGCGGTCTTGACCTTGTTTGAGATCACTACATGGGTATGCAAGTGCGGGTCACCGGCACGGGAATCGTAGTGATCAAACGCGGTGGCGATCACCCCAGTGACATCCACTTGAGTTGCCGCACCATCCGGAGCGGCTGCACCAACTCGCGTGGCTGCAACCTCGCGCTCGATGAACGCAACCACCTCCGCAATCGCCGCATGATGCGCCTGCGCGATCAGTGCTTGCATCCCTGCATCCGCAACCGCCCACAATACCGATGCGGACTTCGGGACCGAGAAAGTGTAGTCAAACCCCGCCACCGCACGACGCGTGCCGCGCTCGGTTTCTTCTGCCTCGATCTGCGCGACCTGTTCCGCACGGGCGGCAGGTGACAACGACGCGTTAAGGTCAGCCACGCGCATTTCGATCCGTTCTGAGACTGGCGCGAACGACTGATATGCGCGCCCAAGAGGGATACCAAGGGTCTGCTGCACGGTTAGGTGACATCTGAGTTGGCTAGCCGGGAAGGCTGGCCTGGAAGGATGTCATCATGCCCGAGCCGTTTCCTCAGGAGTTCCGCGATGATGTGGTTCGTGTTGCGCTGAGTCGTGATCCGGAGGTCACGCTGGCGCAGGTCGCGAAAGACTTCGGAGTTCATGTCGGGACTCTGGATAAGTGGATGCGTCAGGCCCGCATTGAGGCTGGCGATCAGTCCGGTGTGACGCGTGTCGAGAGTGACGAGGTGCGGGAGCTTCGGAAGCGCAACCGGCTCCTAGAGCAGGAGAACGAGGTGCTGCGGCGTGCGGCGGCGTATTTCGCACAGTTGCATCTGCCGGGAAAAGGTACTACCCGCTCGTGACAGAGCTCGCCGTGGACGGGATCCCCGTCACGGTGACGTGCCGGGTCCTCAAGCTCTCCCGCCAGCCCTACTATCGATGGCTGGCATCGCTGGTGACTGAGGCGGAGATCACCGAGACGTATCGTGCGAACGCGTTGCTCGACGCGCATCAGGACGACCCCGAGTTCGGACACCGACTCCTCGCGGAATGAGGCTCGCGACGCCGGAGAGCCGATGTCGGATCGGACCGCGTGGAAGATCACCTCTGAGAACGGCTGGTGGAGCGTGTTCGGAAAGAAGAAAGGCAAGGGCAGCAAGCCCGGCCCGCCCGTCCATGACGACCTCTGTGCTGTCACCGACGAGGACGGCCGCACCCGGCACGTGTTCGCCGCCGACGGTCCGAATCAGCTCTGGTTGACCGATATCACCGAGCACTGGACTGCGGAAGGAAAACTGTATCTCTGCGTGGTCAAGGACGTCTGGGGGAACAAGATCGTCGGGTGCTCGATCGGCTCAAGGATGCAGGCCCGCCTGGCCGTCCAAGCGCTCGAGAACGCTGTGCAGATGCGTGGTGACGTCGCCATGGAATCCTTCTTCGCCCTGTTACAGCAGAACGTCCTCAACCGCCACCGTTGGGCTAGCAGCGATCAGCTCCGCATCGCGATCGTGACCTGGGTCGAACGCACCTATCACCGCCGACGCAAGCAGGCCTCACTGGGGCGTTTGACGCCCGTCGAGTTCGAGGCCATCATGAACACGACCGTCGCACTAGCGGCGTGACTAGAACTGTCACCTAACAGTGCAGCAGACCCAGGGCTGGGGAGCGTCGTGCACCTGTCTGACACGAGGCGATCTTCAAACCGTGAAGGCCGCCGCTGAACTGACAGGAGGAGAC
>JAAYXN010000107.1 GCA_012515885.1 Rhodococcus sp. (in: high G+C Gram-positive bacteria) | reverse complement strand
TGGTCTCGTCTGGATACGGCTCATACCTCGCAGGAGAGCACCCATGGGAAGACACGGCTTCGGCATTGATGTCGGTGGCAGCGGAGTCAAGGGAGCGGTCGTCGATCTCGATACCGGCGAACTCGCGTCTGATCGAATTAAAATTCTCACCCCACAACCTGCAACGCCAGCGGCGATCGCGGAGACCGTTGTGGAGATCACCGAACGTGCGGGGTGGTCCGGTGATGTGGGTATCACCATTCCCGGTGTCGTCACGCACGGTGTGGTCCGCACCGCTGCGAACATCGCCCCCGAATGGATCAACCTTGATGCCAAAGCACTGTTCAGCGAAGCCCTCGGGACGTCACGAGCAGTGACCGTCGTCAACGACGCTGACGCGGCGGGAGTCGCCGAAGTCCACTTTGGCGCGGCACACGGCCACACCGGGCTGGTCATCCTGCTCACCTTTGGCACCGGCATCGGCTCCGCCCTGATCTACAACGGCGTGATCATCCCCAACTCCGAATTCGGCCACATGGAAGTCGGCGGCAGAGAGGCCGAACATCAGGCCGCATCGTCAGTGCGAGAAAACCGGGATCTCTCTTACCCGGAGTGGGCGAAAAAAGTTTCCACAGTTTTGAACCGTTTCGAAGACCTGCTGTGGCCCGATCTATTTATCGCCGGAGGCGGGGTCAGCCGCAAACACGAAAAGTGGGTGCCGCTCCTGACAGCCAGGACGCCCGTTGTCGCAGCCCAGCTCCGTAACGCGGCCGGTATCGTGGGTGCAGCGATGGCCGTCGACACCGGCGTCAGGCACTGAAATTTCCTTCAAACTGGAAATAACGCGGCGCACCGATGTCGGTCCTGGCAGTCAACTTCAATTCGATCGTTACAATGAAGGGGCCCGGCTGCGCGCCAGGCCAGAACCAATAGACCTCTCCGCCGGATAATCACTCTGGCGCGACGCCGCACGACACCGTCACGAAAGGGCGTACGTGGCAGCCACCGATACACGTCAGACTGCTGAATCTGCTTCGCAGACAGAGCCAGAAGTAACCGCAGAAGCGGCCGACGGCACTGCTCCGGCCAAGAAGGCACCAGCCAAGAAAGCCGCGAAGAAGGCACCTGCCAAGAAGGCTGCCGCAAAGAAGGCCCCAGCTAAAAAGGCTGCGGCCAAGAAGACGGCCGCCAAGGCCGCCCCCACCAAGCCAGAAGATGGCGAAGACGGCGACGTCGACGTTGAGATCGAAGACATCGACATCACAGACGGCGACCTCGCCGAGACTGAGGTTGTTGATGTCAGCGATGTCGCTGCCGACGAAGAAGTTGAGGAGCCGTCCGAGAAGGACAAGGCTTCGGGCGACTTCGTGTGGGACGAGGAAGAGTCTGAGGCGCTGCGTCAGGCCCGCAAGGACGCCGAACTCACCGCATCCGCTGACTCGGTGCGCGCCTACCTTAAGCAGATCGGCAAGGTCGCCCTCCTTAACGCAGAGGAAGAGGTCGAGCTCGCCAAGCGCATCGAGGCTGGCCTCTACGCCACCCAGCTGATGCTCGAACTTGCGGAGAAGGGCGAGAAGCTTCCCGCCGCACAGCGACGTGACATGACGTGGATTTGCCGTGACGGCAACCGCGCCAAGAACCACCTTCTTGAAGCCAACCTGCGTCTCGTGGTGTCGCTGGCTAAGCGCTACACCGGCCGCGGCATGGCGTTCCTGGATCTCATCCAGGAAGGCAACCTCGGTCTGATTCGCGCCGTCGAGAAGTTCGACTACACCAAGGGCTACAAATTCTCGACGTACGCCACCTGGTGGATTCGTCAGGCCATCACCCGCGCCATGGCCGACCAGGCCCGCACCATCCGTATCCCCGTGCACATGGTCGAGGTCATCAACAAGCTCGGCCGTATCCAGCGTGAGCTGCTTCAGGACCTCGGCCGTGAGCCGACGCCAGAAGAGCTGGCGAAGGAAATGGACATCACGCCTGAGAAGGTGCTGGAAATCCAGCAGTATGCGCGTGAGCCCATCTCGTTGGACCAGACCATCGGCGACGAGGGTGACAGCCAGCTCGGTGACTTCATCGAAGACTCGGAAGCCGTCGTCGCAGTCGATGCCGTGTCGTTCACCCTCCTGCAGGATCAGCTGCAGTCGGTCCTCGACACGCTCTCTGAGCGTGAAGCGGGTGTCGTGCGTCTGCGTTTCGGTCTCACCGACGGCCAGCCGCGCACGCTCGATGAGATCGGCCAGGTTTACGGCGTGACGCGTGAGCGCATCCGTCAGATCGAATCGAAGACGATGTCGAAGCTGCGCCACCCGTCGCGTTCGCAGGTTCTGCGCGACTACCTCGACTAGTCACCTACGCGTAGCGCTGGCGCCGACTCACATGAGTCGGCGCCAGTGCTATTTCGCCAGTGCTATTTACGGACCTACGGCGCCAGTGCTCGCCTGTGGACCTACGGCGGTACTTACGGTGGTTCGGGACTACCGCGGTTCGGGACTACCGCACCGCCAGGGGCGGGAACGTTCCGTCGGGGCCAGGCAGGTACGGAACAACCTCCACCACCGCGGCGGTCGGCAGCGGGCCATATAGGTGCGGAAAACGCATCGAATCCGGATCGGACGGCACACCAGGCTCCCAACGCACCGGCGCGCCTAAACGAGCCGCATCGAGGCACAGCGCCACGATGTCCGTCCTTCCCTCGAAAAGACGATTAGCAGGCAAATGCACCTGCTGCGGCGACGACAAATGCACAAAGCCATCCGCAGCAAAACCCGCGGGCATTAAAAACTCGCCCCCGCTCGCCGACGCCCACTCCGCGGCGCTACACATATGCAGCAGCGTTGTCCCATCTGGCACACCAGTCACAAACACCGACCCTACCCAGCCTCACAAGCACCTCACACTCGGGCGACCCGACACCTCACACTCGGGCGACCCGACACCTCACACTCGGGCGACCCGCCCGGGCACGAGGGACATAACTCTTCTGCTCAGCGCGAACAACACGACCATAAATCCCCTGGCCTGGACCTATAGTCAGACGTGACTACAAATACATACCGAAGGGGAACAACGCATTAACCCCAAACGTCTGACTAGAGTGAAGCCACCGCGCAACACCGACGCGGCGGACCAGCCCCAGGCATCAGGCGCCCAGCCGAAAAGCCAGGACGGAGGAGTCATGTCCGGAACACTGACCAGCCCCCAATTGACGGCTGCCGATCGCTGCGATCGGTGCGGAGCCGGTGCCCGAGTACGCGCCACGCTCCCAGCAGGAGGCGAACTCCTGTTCTGTGGCCACCACGCCAAAGAACACACCGATCGCCTTCGCGAACAAGGCGCCATCATCTCCAGCGAAGCCGACATCTAACGCTTCGCCCGACTCCCCTCAAACACCGAGACCGGCACGTGCTGATGCACGTGCCGGTCTCGTGTTGTAGCCAGCCCCCTAAATTGCCATCGACCCTTCCCGCATGCCTCTTGTGCTCCCGCATGCGCAATTGCCGGTCCGGGAAGACAAACGGCATGCGGGAAGGGCATCAACGGGCCTGATAGCCCCGCTCAGTAGCTCGGTAGCGTCCCGTTAGTAGTGTCCCCGCTACCACTGCCGCAACGTCGAAATCCGCTCAGTGAGCTGCTCCACCGTTGCAATGGCCGTCGGCGGACCGCCACACACCCGCCGCAGTTCACCGTGAATGACGCCATGCGGCTTACCGGTGCGATAGTGATGCATCGCGACGAGCGAATTGAGCTCCTTACGCAACTGCGCGAGCTGACCCGCCGCAGCCACCCGGTCCGTGACCTCCGCGGGCGGTGGTGTGGCAGCCTGCTGCTTGCTCTGCTGCTCCAGCTGATCGGATTGACGTTGACGCAACAGCGCCCGCATCTGCTCGGCATCAAGGAGCCCCGGGAGACCCAGATAGTCCGCTTCCTCCGCCGACCCCGAGAACGTGGCTGTACCAAACGATGAGCCGTCGTAAATCACCTGATCCAGCTCGGCATCCGCGCCGAGCGAAGTGAAAGCCTTCTCTTCTTCCCCCGGCTCGTCCTTCTTGCGGTTGGCATCGGCAAGAAGTTCGTCGTCCAGGCCGTCCTTTTCCCGGTGCGGCTTGCCGAGTACGTGATCGCGCTGCGCTTCCAGCTGCGACGCCAAATCCAGCAACACCGGTACTGACGGCAAAAAGACGCTCGCTGTCTCGCCCTTGCGCCGTGAACGCACAAACCGTCCGATGGCCTGCGCGAAATACAGCGGCGTCGATGCACTGGTGGCGTAGACGCCGACCGCTAGTCGCGGAACGTCGACGCCTTCCGACACCATGCGCACCGCGACCATCCATTTTTGGTTGCTTGCCGCGAACTCGGCGATGCGGCGCGAGGCGCTGGGATCGTCCGAGAGCACCAGAGCCGGTTCCTCACCGGTCAGTGACGCCAACAGCTTGGCGTATGCGCGGGCCACCGTCTGGTCGGTAGCAATGACCAGACCGCCCGCGTCAGGCATTCCGCCAGCACGCAGCTGACCGAGTCGGACGTCCGCGGAGTGCAGGACAGCGGGAATCCACTCGCCCTCTGGGTCCAACGCCGTCCGCCACGCCCGCGCTGTCTGCTCGGCGCTGAGTGGCTCACCGAGACGGGCGGTGAATTCGTCGCCAGCACTGTTACGCCACCTAGCCTCACCCGAATACGCCAGGAAGACGACCGGTCGAACGACGCCGTCGGCAAGAGCATCCGAGTAGCCGTAGGCGTGGTC
>JAAYXN010000106.1 GCA_012515885.1 Rhodococcus sp. (in: high G+C Gram-positive bacteria) | reverse complement strand
CTACGCCGAGGCTGAGCGTCGCCACAAGATGCACACCACTCAGATGGAGAAGATGGCTGCTGACGAGGCAGCTGAGGCTGCTCAGGCTGCAGCTGGCTACTCCTCGGAGTCTGAGGGCGCCAGCGAAGCTGACGAGGCTGCGCCTGCCGCTGCTGAGGCAACCGGTGGCTCGCTCGCTAGCGATGCGCAGCTCGCTGCTCTGCGTGAGAAGCTGTCCGGCAACGCCTAAGTTGCGCGGTCGCTTCTAGCTGACTAAACACAAGGGCCCGTCCTCAATGAGGACGGGCCCTTGCGTTGTTGGCGGCGCTTGTTTGAGGCCTGCCACTATTGTCTAAATATAAGTTCTAACTTATTATGACAGGGTGTGGTCAGCCATCGTACTTGTCGAGGTTGAGCAGTGGTTTCTCGCTGTCGCGGCTGAGGATGTTGACCTTGCGGACAAGATCGAGGCCGCGATCGACGTGCTGGAAGCAGAAGGGCCAACACTCGGGAGGCCGCTCGTGGACCGGATAAAAGGGGCGACGCTCCACAACATGAAAGAGTTGCGCCCTTCAGGTACCAGCGTTCGTATCCTGTTCGCTTTCGATCCGCTCCGACAAGCGGTGTTGCTCGTTGGTGGAGACAAAGCGAACGACTGGTCCGGTTGGTATGAGAAGAACATTCCAGTGGCAGAAGCGCGATTCCAGCGCTGGGAGCAGAGAGGTGAGTGAGATGGCGGCGAAGAACTGGCGCGAGGTCCGCGCAGCGGCGCGAGAGGTACGTGATGTCGACGAGTCGAAAATTGCCGTGTTGCGTGGTGACATGCTCGCTGAGGTTCGTGCTCACCGGTTGGCTGAGGTCCGCAAGGCTCAAAATATCTCTCAGGCGGAGTTAGCCTCGGTGATGGGTGTGTCCCAGCCCCGCGTATCCCAGCTTGAGACAGGCGCAGTGGATACTGCCGAGCTGGGCACTTTGAAGGCATACATCGAAGCACTTGGCGGCCAGCTACGCATCGTTGCGGATTTCGGAGATCAGTCGCTAACTGTGAGGTAGTGCTGGAGTCTTGAAGCGGCTGACGGATACGACGTGACGGTGTGCCCGGCAGAATCTGTCAGACTGGTGCCATGCTGAGAGTGGGACTCACCGGAGGTATTGGAGCGGGTAAATCGACCGCGTCGAAAGAGCTCGCTGCCCTGGGTGCGGTGATCGTCGACGCAGATCTGATTGCGCGCGAAGTCGTTGAACCAGGCACCGAAGGTTTGGCTGCGCTCACCGCGCGTTTCGGCGAGACCATCCTGGCCGACGACGGTTCACTGAACCGGCCCGCGCTGGCAGCTGTCGCATTCGCAGACGAGGAGTCCCGCACCGCACTCAACTCGATCCTGCATCCACTTATCGGGCAACGCACCGCCGAGCTACTCGCGCAGGCACCCGCGGATGCGATTGTGGTGCAGGATATTCCGCTAATCGTCGAGAACTCGATGGCGCCAGCCTTCCAACTCGTCGCTATCGTCTTTGTTGACGAGGCCGAACGGCTACGTCGACTCACCGATATACGCGGCATGGACGAGGCAGATGCCCGGGCCCGCATCGCGGCACAGGCCAGCGACGAACAGCGAATCGCTGTTGCAGACGTGCGGCTGGACAACAATGCAGCTCAGGAAAGCCTGGTGCAGCAGGTACAGCAGCTGTGGCACAAACGACTCGTGCCGTTCGAGAAGAACCTGCGCGAACGCACACCTATACGGCCACGCCCCATCGTCGTAGAGCCCACAGATCAGTGGACGGCGGACGCAGCGAGGTTGATTCCTCGCCTGTGGCTCACGTGCGGCGCGTCGGCGCTGCGCATCGACCATATTGGCTCGACAGCTGTGCCAGAGCTGCCTGCCGTCGACGCGATCGACATCCAAATCACTGTCGCGGATCTGGACGTCGCGGATGCTCTTGCAGATGCACTTGCCTCATCAGGATTCCCGCGGGTTGACGAGGTCACTGCCGAAGCGCCCAAACCGGAATATGTCGGTGGGGAAGTCGACCCTGCGCTATGGGATATTCGCCTGCACGCCAGCGCTGATCCGGGCCGCCCGGCCTACATCCATGTGCGGGTTGTTGACACTCCCGGGCAGCGGTTCGCGCTGCTGCTGCGCGACTGGCTTCGCGAAGACGTTGGTGCCCGCGAAGAATATGCCGCACTTAAACGCGCAGCGGCAGCCCGAATCAGTGACGAGATGTCGCTTCGTGAAGCCGCTCAGGTGTATTCCGACGGCAAGGCTCCGTGGTTTGACCACGCGTTTGCTCGGGCAAACACGTGGGCACAGGAAGCCGGGTGGCGCGCCAGCGCCCACTAGCTGCTAACGCCAACTGATGGGCATTCCGCGGCTCGCGAGCCACGCATCAAGGTCGTGACCGTGCGCGGCGATTCCGTCGATCGCGGTGCTCGCCGTTGCAATGGCCTGCTCGGTACTGGCAGTGTCGAGCAGGTTTTCAGTGTGCGCCTCAAGGAGTTCGTCGACGTCGAGGAGTTCAGTGTCGCGACCGGTTCGAATAACCAGGTCGAGGTAGTGATCGTGAGAAGTCCACCGATCTTCACCGGCTGTAAAAGCCCCGATATCGACATAACGGTCCTGGTCGCGCTCATATCCCGCGGTGAAGTGAAAGATACTGGCCCGGATCCGTAGATCCGGTATCAGCCACGACTCCAGGTAGTGGAACTGTCGGTGGTCCGCGGGCCGCGCCATGTACAGCCCCCACGGGAAGACTTTGAACTCGTCAACAGGACGCACGAATCCTTTGGGATCGGTGTTGGTCTGGTCTGTGAGGTCGAAGTACTCAACCTTGGGTGGGTGCGCGGACATGGAAGAGAACCTACCGGGATAGGCGGCACGTTAATTGTCGGCCGCGCGGTGTCGGTGGGTCGGTCTAGGCTGGGCTGTATGGCTTTTGCATCTGAACGTCCGGTGGTTGCGCACTCAGAGTTCCGTCCGATCGGCGAGATCGAGCGGTCTGAGGCACGGTTTGAGGTCGTCAGCGAATACCAACCTGCCGGTGATCAGCCTGCGGCCATTAACGAACTTGAGCAGCGGCTCAGTGCGGGCGAGAAAGATATCGTTCTGCTCGGCGCCACGGGTACCGGAAAATCGGCTACTACGGCCTGGTTGATTGAAAAAGTTCAGCGCCCCACGTTGGTGATGGCGCCCAATAAAACTCTGGCCGCTCAGCTTGCCAATGAGCTGCGAGAGATGCTGCCCAACAATGCTGTCGAGTACTTCGTGTCGTACTACGACTACTACCAGCCTGAGGCGTACATCGCGCAGACCGATACCTATATCGAGAAAGACTCGTCCATCAACGACGACGTCGAGCGTCTGCGGCATTCGGCGACGTCGAGCCTGCTGTCGCGTCGTGATGTTGTCGTGGTCGCGTCAGTGTCATGCATTTACGGTTTGGGTACTCCGCAGTCCTATCTGGATCGCTCGATCCACCTGGAAACTGGTGTGGAGGTGCCGCGCGATGCGTTCCTGCGGCTGCTGGTCGACGTGCAGTACAACCGCAATGACACTGCTTTCACTCGCGGTTCGTTTCGGGTGCGCGGCGACACCGTGGAGATCATCCCGTCCTATGAGGAACTCGCTGTCCGCATCGAGTTTTTCGGGGACGAGATTGAGGCACTCTACTACCTGCATCCACTGACCGGCGATGTCGTTCGCCAGGTCGATACGCTCCGGATTTTCCCGGCCACGCACTATGTCGCTGGCCCGGAACGCATGGAGCGCGCGGTGAAAGACATTGAGTCCGAGTTGGAGGAGCGGCTCGCGGACCTGGAGAATCGCGGCAAACTTCTCGAAGCTCAGCGTTTGCGTATGCGTACCCAATACGACCTTGAGATGATTCGCCAGGTCGGGTTCTGCTCCGGTATCGAAAACTACTCGCGGCACATCGACGGCCG
>JAAYXN010000105.1 GCA_012515885.1 Rhodococcus sp. (in: high G+C Gram-positive bacteria) | reverse complement strand
CCGAGTAGCGGCCGTAGACCTGGCCCTTGTCGTTTCCGCTTACGAACGGAGCCAGATTAGCGCCAGCGCGACGCCCGTCAACGGTGTGCAAGTTGTAGTCCAGGACGCCGTCATGGACGCTGAGCACGCGATCTGCGCGATACGGGTTCTTGTTGTAGGTGTCGAGGAAGCATTCCGGGTACGCGCTCCAACGGGTGCCTTCAGTTCCGGTGTACACCACCTTGCGCGGATTGTTGCACTCAGAGTTCGCGAAGCTGCCGGTTGCTGCGTCGGTGGTGAAGTCGTCAACAAACACTTCACGCCACCCTGGCAGTGGGGCACGTGGGGCGGACTGCGTGCCGACCAACGCAACTGGGGATCCAGCTGAGCCGGTGAAAGATTGAGCGTGAGCGACGGGGCTTGCGAAGATCCCGAACAGGGTAGCGGTCGTAACTGTGAGTACGGCGGCGCGGCGGCCACGGGTCCAGCGGGTGGGGCGCATCAAAAGGCTCCAGTAAATTGAGGGTCATATACACGGGCAAGAAAAGATTCCCGATGACCTTACTGATAGTGGGCCGAAATAAGGGACGCTACGTCAGCAGAAGTGGGCCCCGGCACTGTGTTGTGGTGATACGTCACTGGGGCTTGTATCTGATGCGGACCTGCACCGCCGTAGACCGCCAGGACATGCACATGTGAGCCGCGGCGATGTTAGGTTGACGCGGTGCCGATTACCGTGCTGCTCGTTGACGATCAAGAATTGATGCGCATGGGTTTGGCGATGGTTCTCGATGCACAGGACGACATCACTGTTGTCGGTGAAGCACGTGATGGCGGTGCGGCGGTAGCTGCAGTTAAGCGTCTCGAACCGGATGTGGTTCTCATGGATATTCGGATGCCTGTAGTGGACGGTGTGACCGCGACCAAGCAGATTCTGGAAGCGGGCAGCAGTACCCGTGTCTTGGTGATGACCACTTTCGACCTTGATGAGCATTCGATGGGTGCCTTGCGGGCCGGTGCGAGCGGGTTCCTGCTCAAAGACACGCCGCCGGAAGATTTGGTGTCAGCGATCCGCAGTGTTGCCGCCGGGGACGCGGTGGTGTCGCCGCGGGTCACGCGCCGCCTGCTGACCCATGTTTTTGATGAGGGTTTTGGCGCGACCCGCAATCCTGAGATTCTCGATGCGCTCACTGAACGCGAACGCGAGGTGCTTGTCCATATCGCGGGCGGTGCCTCGAACCACGAGATAGCCAGTGACCTTCACCTGTCGGAGTCGACGGTCAAATCGCATGTGGGGCGAATTCTCACCAAGCTGGACTGCCGGGACCGCGTCCAGGCAGTGGTACTGGCCTATGAAACGGGCCTGGTCAAGCCTGGTTCCTGAACGAACCGGTGCTGCGCAGCAAAATTGGTGTCCGATCTGGGAGCATTTTCGCGGCTCGGTTCGTTGATGAAGATGTACGCCGCTCAAGGAAGAGGCCCACATGTTTGCCGTGCTATTTCTGCTCTATGTCATTGTCGAAGTGACGGCGCTGATCGTCGTCGGAAACCTCATCGGGGTGGGTTGGACAATCTTGCTTATCCTCGCGGGAATGGCGGTGGGTCTGATTTTGATCCGCACGCAGTGGCAAAGCGTGGTCCGAGGCTTCCGCAATGCGTCGCAGGGGCGCGGTGACGCCGGCTCAGCGGTTGCTGACGGTGCACTGGTTGCAATCGGGTCGGTGTTGATGCTCGTTCCCGGGTTGGTGACCTCGGCGCTGGCCCTGGTGTTCTTGCTGCCCCCGACTCGGCGCATTGTTCGCCCGCTCGCGGTCTTCGTGGGTGGACGCAAAGCCGCCATGGTCGTTGCGGGAGCTAGTACTGCTGGTCGGGTAGGTGGCAACTTCTACCGCGGACGCGCTGGCGGCGGCGACGTCATCGATGGGGACGTGATTGATACCGAGTTCGTGGACAACCCGACGCGCACGGAGGGCGATTCGTTCTCTCGTCGAGAAGGATTTTCGGATTCTTCCCGCCCCGGTGAGCGACGCATGCTGCCGTGACGGGCACACTGGATCACTGTGAGTACGCAACTCTTCATCGGTGGTCGCATTTATAGTTCGTTCGCTCCCGATGCCACGTCGATAGCAGTCACTGACGGCACGGTGGTGTGGGTTGGCGACGAGCGTGCCGGACGCGCGCTGCACCCAGATGCGGTGGTCATCGATCTGGAGGGTGGTTTTGTCACCCCCGCTTTTGTGGACACGCACGTGCATGTCACTTCGCTCGGGTTGGCGTTGATCGGTCTCAATCTTGCCGATACGACCTCGCTTGAGCACTGCTTGGACTTAGTGCAGGACTACGCTGCCGCCCACCCAGACGCCATTATTTGGGGGCATGGCTGGGATGAGTCCCGATGGCCGGTGGCGCAGCCACCCACCACGGACGATCTTGACCGTGTTGCTCCTGGTCGCCGCGTGTACCTGGCGCGGATAGATGTGCATTCGGCGGCTGCATCGTCCGCGCTTCGGATAGATGTTCCCAGCCTGATCGGCGCTGATGGATACGACGCGCAGGGGCCGCTACGCACTGACGCGCATCATCTGGTGCGGGCGGCGGCACGTTCTCTGGTTGACGCCTCGCAGCGGGCTCGTGCGCGGGCTGCTGCGCTCGATAGCTTCGCCGCGCAGGGCATTGTCGCGGTGCATGAGTGTGGTGGTCCAGAGATCGGCGGGCTCGATGACTTTAGGGAGCTTTTGGGGTGTGAGCATCCCGTTGAGGTCCGCGGCTATTGGGGCCAGGCTGTCAAAGACGATGTGGCGGCGCGCGCGGTTCTGGCGGAGACGGGGGCGGTGGCTCTGGGCGGCGACCTGTTCGTTGACGGCGCTCTCGGTTCCCACACCGCGCTGCTGCACGAGCCGTATACGGACGCACCGCACACCTGCGGTGCCAGCTACCTCGACGTTGATGAGATTGCAGACCACGTCATCGCATGCACCCAGGTAGGGGTGCAAGCCGGGTTCCATGCGATCGGAGACGCGGCAATGACCGCTTTGGCGCAGGGGTTCGCCCGTGCGGCAGAGGAATTGGGGTCACCGGCTATCGCGGCGCGGGGTCACCGCATCGAGCACGCCGAAATGATGACGCGCGATCAAGCGAAGTTCTTCGCCTCCTGTGGCGTCATCGCAAGCATGCAGCCGGGATTCGACGCCCAGTGGGGGGCGCCCGGCGAACTCTACGAGCAGCGGCTCGGAGCTGACCGCGCGCAGACGCTCAATAACTTTGCTGCTCTTGCCGCGGCGGGAGTTTCGTTGGCTTTCGGCTCAGATACTCCGGTCACCGCGGTCAGTCCCTGGGCGATGGTGTCCGCCGCTGTCCACCACCACACTGAGGGCAGCGGGATTTCACCGCGGGCAGCGTTCGCCGCAGCCACGCGCGGTGCGTGGCGGGCAGGTGGCGTCCGTGACGGTATGGCGGGCACACTCACCCCCGGCGCTCCCGCTTCGTACGCGATTTGGGATACCGGCGAACTCGTGGTGAGCGCTCCGAAGGATTCTGTTCAGCGTTGGTCGACGGATCCACGCTCACGTGTTCCCGCGTTGCCGCAGCTGGACCCGGCGTCGACGTGGCCGGTGCTGCGTCAATCAGTTCACCGCGGTGTCGTCGTCTATGAACGCTGAATCTGGCGGCCGCGCGATCGCTCTTCGATCGCTCGTTTCCCTTGCCGCAGGTTTCCTTCTGTTCCTGAGCTTTCCGCCGCGTCCCCTGTGGTTCCTCGCGCCCGTCGGCATCGCCCTGCTGGTGTGGGTGCTGGTGACTCGATCCCGTGCTGAGGATCCACCGACCCTCGGTTGGCTTCCGCATGGCGGGCGGGCACTGCGTGCCTGATTCGGCTACGGCTACCTCGCGGGGCTGGGATTTCTCCTTCCCCTGTTGCCGTGGGTGGGGGAGTTCGTTGGGCCTTTCCCGTGGATTGCTCTGGCCTCTTTCGAAGCGCTGTTTATTGGCCTGTTCGGCTTACTGGTGATTGTGCTGGCGCGCTTGCCTGGCGCTCCCTGGTGGATAGCGACGCTGTGGGTGGCCACTGAATGGCTGCGCTCAAGCGTGCCTTTTGGCGGGTTCCCGTGGGGGCGCCTGGCTTTCGGGCAATCAGAAGGCTGGTTTCTGTCGATCGCGTCGGTGGGCGGGGCACCGCTCTTGACGTTCGCGGTGGCGCTATGTGGCAGTGGATTGGCCTGGATTGCGCTGGAACTGCGCTTTAGCCGCGCCTTCGCGGGAGCAGTTGCCGCCTTCGTGATTGCGCCGGTGGTGGGCATTGCGCTGATACCTACGTTGCCGAGCGCTGCCGACGATTCATCAGTTTCAGACGCTGGGGGAGAGGACCGTGTCACGGTCGCGGCGATCCAGGGGAGCGTGCCGCGGCTGGGCTTGGACTTTAATGCTCAGCGCAAACAGGTGCTCGATAACCATGTCGCCCGCACGATCGAACTGGCTGATGAGGTCGCAGCAGGTACCGCGCCCCAGCCTGACGTCGTGGTGTGGCCGGAGAACGCCTCCGATATTGATCCGCTGCGCAACGCCGACGCGGCAGCCGATATCAGCCGGGCGGCCACCGCAATTAAGGCTCCGATTCTTGTCGGTTCTGTGCTCGTCAACGCACCAACTGAGGATGGTGTGCGAACCACCACTAACTCGGTCATCGTCTGGGATGGCGAGAGCGGGCCGGGGGATCGGCACGACAAGCGGATAATCCAACCTTTCGGCGAATACCTGCCCTACCGCGACTTTTTCGCCTTATTTTCGGAGTATGCCGAGCGTGCTGGCTATTTTGTGCCTGGCAACGGTGACGGGACGGTGACTGCGGCGGGCGTGACGATCGGTGTTGCGACGTGTTACGAGGTTGCGTTCGACCGGGCTTTCGCGGCCTCGATCCGATCCGGGGCGCAGATCCTCGCGGTCCCCACCAACAACGCCACGTTCGGTGACACAGAAATGACGTATCAACAGTTAGCTATGTCGCGGGTTCGGGCCGTTGAGCATGGTCGAGCCGTTGTTGTTGCCGCAACCAGTGGGGTCAGCGCCATCATCGGACCGGACGGATCGGTCATCGAACAAACCGACCTTTTCGTACCTGCCGCGGTAGTCGAGAATTTGCCGCTGCGCGAAGGTACTACTCTGGCTAGTCGGCTCGGCGCGTGGCCGGAGTACGTTATGTGCTTCGTCGCGTTCTGCGCCATCATCGTCGCGTCCGCCCGGACGCGACGCACCGTAAACGCCGGGTAACCGGTCTCGACACGTGCCGGACTACCCGGCCTTGACTTAGGAATGCCGGGAAACCGGCGGGGAGGATCCTGATGCCCTCGGAGCACACGCCTGCGAGCCCGACTGGAGAAGTTCCCAGCGCGCGGACCCTCGTCATCATTCCGACGTACAACGAGCGCGAGAACATCACCATGATCGTGGGACGCGTCCAGGCCGCTAGGCCGACCGCCCACATCCTCATCGTCGATGACGGCAGCCCTGATGGCACCGGCCAGGTTGCTGACGAACTGGTCGCGGCTGATCCGCAGCAGCGCATTCACGCGATGCACCGCACCGAGAAGAACGGCCTCGGCGCTGCCTACATCTCCGGTTTCAGGTGGGGGCTTGAGCGTGGCTACACGGTCATCGTGGAAATGGATGCGGACGGCAGCCACGCTCCAGAACAACTGAACCGACTCCTCGACGAAGTCGACGCCGGAGCCGATCTGGTGTTGGGTTCTCGCTATGTTCCGGGCGGCAGTGTTGTGAACTGGCCCAAACGTCGCGAGTTCCTCTCACGTGGCGGAAATATCTACTCGCGCCTTGCCTTGGGCGTCAAAGTTAAGGACATCACCGGCGGCTACCGCGCGTTCCGGCGGGAAGTGTTGGAGAAGTTGCCGCTGGAGACCATCGAGTCGCACGGCTACTGCTTCCAGGTTGACCTGGCATGGCGCACCCTGCAGCAGGGTTTCGTCGTGCGGGAAGTCCCGATCACCTTCACTGAGCGCACTGTCGGCGAATCGAAGATGAGTGGCGGAATCATCAATGAGGCGTTCCTCAAAGTAGCTCGCTGGGGCATCGATAGTCGGATGTCCAAGCTGAAGCGATTTGCCCGCAAGTAGCTCGTTCTTGAATCATAGACGTCGCGTAGAGTGCGGTAAGTCCGCAGCTCGAGCCCAAATCTCGAATGTTGGGATGCGTGAAACAACTGTGAAGTTGAAGTCGATAGATCCCTGAGAGGGCAGGCCTAAGCGTGCTGGCGGGTTACATCCGTACAGCGCGCTTTGCCGTATTGCCTTCATCGCAGTTGCACCGACTCAGCGCGGTAGTAGCGATTCGCCGACTCAGTGCGGCGGTAACGGGAAGTTGTAGGCAGTGGTGGCCGCGCAAGCGCGTGGCCCTTGACGGAAATGAGGCGACTCGGCGTGGTCGATTCTGCATCCAGGCGTTCCGCAGCGGATCGAGATGACAACCCCACCGAGCTTTTCCCACTCTCCGGCCCACAGCGCGGCATGTGGTTCGCTCAGCAGCTCGCGCCTGAGGTTCCCGTCAACATCGCCCAATACGTCGAGTTGGTCGGCGAGGTCGATGTCGAGGTCCTCTCAGAGTCCATGGTCACCGCTGCCCGCGAGTTCGGCTCCGGATTCGTACGCATCGTCGAAGTAGACGGCATGCCGTGGCAGTGCGTAGATCCGAACCTGGACGCCAGGATCGGCTACGTCGACCTACGAGACGAGAACGACCCGCGCGCAGCCGCAGCGGCGTGGATGAAGGCCGAATACACGGCCCCCGTCGACATCCTCACCGACCGCCTGATCGCTTCGACGCTGCTGCACATCGAATCCGATGTCTATTACTGGTACAGCCGGGCACACCACATCGTCCTGGACGGTATGGGCGCGTTCACCTTCATGTCCCGCGCAGCAGAGCTGTACACAGCAGCCAAGAACGGGACAGAACCCAAACCCGCCGGTGCCGCGGACCTGCTCAAGCTCGCGGAGATCGACGCCGAATACCACGCGTCCACTCGCTTCGAGAAGGACAAGACGCACTGGTCCGAGCGCATCGAGAAGGGATTCGAATCCTTCACCATCGCGGACCGCCAAGCCCCGACGCATGTGGATGTGCGGACCTCCCACATGCAGCTGCCTGATACCACCACTGCGCGCCTCGATGCCGCACGTGCCCGGCGCGAGTCGACCATCGCTTTCGAGATGGTCGCGGGAATCGCGGCCTTTATGGCCCGCATGTCCGGTAACGAGGACGTCGTATTGACCTTGCCGGTCAGTGCCCGCACCACCGCGCTGCTGCGTCGCTCCGGCGGCATGGTCTCGAACGTCCTACCCCTGCGCTTTACCGTCCGGCCAGAGACCACTTCGGCCCAGCTGGTTGAGGCTGCGCGCATGGAAATTACCGCCGCGCTGCGCCACCAGCGGTACCCCTTCGCGGACATTCTGCGTGACGCAGGCTCAGAAGCTGGCTACTTCGGTCCTGTCGTCAACATCATGCTGTTTGATGCCGAACTGGTGGTGGGCGACATCGTTGGCCGCCTGCGTGTGCTTTCCAGTGGCCACGTCAGTGACCTGCTCGTCAACGTCTACCCCGGCGAGGGTGCTGGAAATTCACTGCACCTGGACCTGATCGGCAACCCTGAGCTGTACGCCGAAGACGTACTCGGAAGCCACCATGCGCGACTGCGGGACTTCCTCGACGGGTTCTTCTCGTTGGGCGACGACGACACCGTCGGCTCCCTAGAGATCCTCACGATCGCCGAACGCGCTGGCGTGCCCGCAGCTGGCCCCGCCGCGCCATTGCCGCTGACGCTGCCCCGACTCCTCGAACAGGCAGTAGAACGCGGCGGCGAGGGGGAGGCGCTGATCGCGCCGGGTCGCGACGGCCAGTTTCGCACCCTCACCTACCCCGAGCTGGACCGAAACACCAACCGGCTTGCCCGAGCACTGATAGAGCGCGGCGCCTGCCCAGATACCCCGATTGCTATCGCCCTGCCCCGATCCGTGGATTCGGTGAGCGCGACGTGGGCGGTCGCCAAGTCCGGGGCCGCGTTCGTCCCGATCGATCCCACCTATCCGCGTGAGCGCATCAACTACATGCTCACGGACTGCGGTGCACTCGTCGGTGTCACCACCAGTGATATTCGGCCGAATCTGCCCGATTGGGTCGAATGGATCCTGCTCGACGACGACCGGGTCAGCGCAGCCATTGATCGACTGTCGGCGGTCGCACTCGATGACGATGATCGCACCGCGCCGCTGCGCCTTGAGCATGCTTCGTACATCATCTACACCTCGGGCTCGACCGGTAAGCCGAAGGGCGTCACGGTCAGTCACCGCGGGCTCGCCGCGCTCGCCGCAGATGAGCGTGAACGCTGGCTGATCACCGACCAGGCGCGGACACTGCACTTCGCCTCGCCCAGTTTCGACGCGTCCATCCTTGAACTGATGATGGCCATCGGTGCGGGCGCGACGGTGGTCGCCGCGCCAACCAGCACCTACGGTGGCTCCGAACTGCATGAGCTGCTCGCGGAGCACCGCGTCACGCACGCATTCTGCACTCCCGCAGCGCTCGCATCAGTCGAACCGGACGGGCTTGATGAGCTTGCCATTGTGGTTGTCGGTGGAGACGTGTGCCCGCCGGAGCTTGTCAGCCGTTGGGCACCGAACCGCAAAATGTTCAATGCGTACGGTCCGACAGAGACCACCGTCTTCGCGTCGTGCTCCATCCCGATGACTATCGGCGAAGCCATCTCTATTGGTGGCCCTCGGCGCGGCTCAGTATTCGCCGTGCTCGACCATCGGCTACGTCCAGTGCCTACCGGTGTTGTCGGTGAGCTGTACATCCTGGGCCAAAGCCTGGCCCGCGGCTATGTGGGGCGACCCGGGCAAACATCTGATCGTTTCGTCGCCAGCCCCTTTGGTCCCGGTCGTATGTACCGGACCGGTGACCTCGTTCGCTGGTCAACAGACCGCGACGGTGGGCAGGTCCTGGAGTTCCAGGGCCGCACCGACTTCCAGGTCAAGATCCGCGGGTTCCGGATCGAGCTGGGCGATGTCGACTCGGCGCTGATGAGCGATCCGAAGGTGCGCGGGGCGTATTCGATCGGATACGACGCTCCCGGCCATCCCACCCGTCTCGTGTCCTACGTGGTGGCAGAGAAGGCTGAAGAAGCAGGGGAGCAGTCTGCCCTTATCGTCGAAGACCGCATCGTCATCGACGACCTCATCGAGCATGTGGCAGAGATTTTGCCGCGGTACATGGTCCCCTCCGCGGTCATCGAGCTGGAATCTTTCCCACTCACGCCTGCAGGAAAGATTGACCGCAAGGCACTGCCGACACCGAACTTCTCCGCGAAAGACGCCGACACCACGGCGCCGCGCAACGCCGTAGAAGCAGCGATCGCTGAAGTATTCACCAGCGTCCTCGATATCGATGCGCTCGGTGTGCACTCCGACTTCTTCGAACTGGGCGGCAGCTCGCTGTCGGCGACACAGCTGACATCACGAATCAACGCGGCCCTCGGCGTGCGAATCGCCGTCCGCGACGTATTCGAGCATCCCACCATCGCTGGTTTGGCGAGCATCGCCAGCGCAGCGGCCGACGCCGGTGAGCCGGCTCGTCCCCAGCTCATCGCTGGTCCCAAGCCCGAGGTCATTCCACTGTCGATGGCCCAGCAGCGGATGTGGTTCCTGAACCGGTTTGATCCAGCATCGCCGGCGTACAACCTACCGATCTCGCTGCGGCTGACCGGCGATCTTGATATCGCGGCGCTTGAGCGCGCGCTGGTTGACGTCGTCGATCGTCATGAGGCGCTGCGCACCGTCTACCCGGAAACTGAGCAGAGCGCGCGTCAGGTCGTTGTGCCCGCAACTCAGGCGTTCCCGGGCCTGGAACTTGTCAATATTTCTGGCGACGAGACCAGTGCGCCGCTCACCGAACACGTCACGGCGATGGCCTCGCGCGGCTTTGACCTCACTACCGAGGTGCCGTTCCGTGCGGCCCTGCTGCGTCTGGATCCGCAGACGCACGTGTTGGCGCTCATCGTCCACCACATCAGTGCTGATGGGTGGTCTCTCGCGCCGCTGGCAACCGACATCATGGTCGCCTACTCGGCGCGTCTGACCGGTGCCGAACCCGCGTGGGAGCCGCTGCCGGTTCAGTACTCCGACTTCACGCTGTGGCAGCACGCAGTGTTGGGCAGCGAAGACGATCAGTCCAGTGTTGCCGCCCGCCAGATCGATTTCTGGAAGAAGACCCTCGCGGGGATTCCGACAAGCATCGAACTGCCCACTGATCGACCACGTCCCGCCGAAATGTCCTACCGCGGTGGACGAGTCGAACGTGAACTTGGCGCCGAGACGCACGCACTGATCCAGCGGGTGGCCCGTGAGCACGGTGCCACCGCGTTCATGGTGGTGCACGCTGCCTTTGCGACGCTGCTGCATCGCTGCGGTGGCGGCGAAGACATTGTGGTCGGCACTCCGGTCGCGGGCCGCGGTGACGAAGCACTCGACCGTCTGGTCGGCATGTTCGTCAACACGGCGACATTGCGCACCCAGGTGTCGGCAGGCGATAGCTTTGCTGAGCTGTTGGGCCGGGTCAAAGACGTCGATTTGCACGCGTTCGCCAACACCGACGTGCCATTTGAGCGGCTTGTCGATGTTCTGAGCCCAGTGCGCTCGACCGCTCACCACCCGCTGTTCCAGGTGATGCTCAGCTACCAGAATGGTCCCCGCACCGCCGCGGAGCTTGAGGGTCTCACCGTCGAGGCACGTGAAATTGAAGTGCCTATCGCCAAATTCGATCTCCAGCTCGATGTCACCGAGCGCTTCACGGACTCCGGGGACAGCGCTGGCCTCGCGCTGACGTGGACATACGCGAGCGATCTGTTTGACGACGTGAGCGTGGATGCACTGACCGAGCGATTCGCGACCATCCTCTCGGCCGTCACTGCCGACCCCGATACCGTGATCGGCGACATCGCCGTCCTGCGTGACAGCGAACGCGCGGCGCTGGAGCGCGTCAACGAGACGGCCATGGACATTCCGCCGCGCACGCTGGTGTCGCTGTTCGCGGACGCGGCTCAGGCTTTCGCCGATCAGTCGGCCCTGATTTTTGGTGAGGTCTCGGCCGAACCGCAGCGCCTGACGTTCGCTGAGTTTGATGCGGCGTCTACACGTTTGGCGCGCTACCTCATCGACCGCGGTGTGGGTCCGGAGTCTCGGGTGGCCGTGTTGATGCGCCGCAGCATCGACCTCGTCGTCGCGATGTATGCCGTCGTCAAGGCTGGTGGCGCGTACGTCCCGGTCGATCCTGACCATCCCGCTGATCGCGTCGGGTACGTCCTCGAATCCGCGCAGCCCACCTGCGTGCTCTCTACCCGCGGCGATGCCATCGACGTTGCGCCGGAGCTGACGTTCGTTGATGAACTGGACCTTTCCAGCTACACCGATGCCCCGCTGACCGATGCGGAGCGCCTGGGTGCACTGCATCCGGACAACACCGCGTACGTCATCTACACCTCCGGTTCAACCGGAAAGCCCAAGGGCGTAGCGGTCAGTCACCGCGCGATCGTCAACCAGCTGATCTGGATTCAAAGCGAATATCGACTGACTCACGACGACGTCTACTTGCAGAAGACTGCCACCACGTTTGATGTGTCGGTGTGGGGCTACTTCTGGCCGTTCCAGGTCGGTACCCCCGTCGTGTTGGCCACCCCGGACGGTCACCGCGACCCCGCATACCTCGCTGCGGTCATCGATCGCTACCGCGTTACCGCCACCGACTTCGTCCCCTCGATGCTCGACGTCTTCATCGCCGAAGCGCCGAGTGGCACGTGCACGTCCCTGAAGTGGGCAATCGCTGTCGGTGAAGCATTGCCGCCGCGCACCGCGGAACTGTTCCGTACCCGCTTGGGCGCCGAGTTGCACAACCTGTACGGCCCCACCGAAGCTGCGGTCTCGGTCACGTACTGGCCCACCAGCGACGCCGACGTCCACAGCGTTCCTATCGGTCTGCCAGAGTGGAACACGCAGCTGTACGTTCTTGATTCGCGTCTGCACCCGGTGCCTGACGGAGTCCCCGGTGAGCTGTACCTGGGCGGTGTCCAGTTGGCGCGCGGCTACCTCGGCCGCGTTGACCTCACCTCAGATCGCTTTATCGCTAACCCCTACGGCGAACCCGGCGCCCGCATGTACCGCACCGGTGACCTGGTGCGTCGCCGCAAAGACGGCGCGATCGATTACATCGGCCGCACCGACTTCCAGGTCAAGTTCCGTGGTCAGCGCATCGAACTCGGTGAGATCGAAGCGGTCCTGCGCAGCCACGACGCGGTCACTGGTGCCGCGGTCCTCGTCCATTCCGATTCGGGTACCGGCGATCACCTGATCGCGTATGTCGTCCGCAACGACAGTGCTGGCCCCGACATGGATGGGGACGCAGATGCTGCCGAGCGTGTCGCACAGCTGCGTGCACACGCCAGCACCCAGCTGCCGGTCTACATGCTTCCGTCCGTGATCATCGAGCTGGGTGAGTTCCCGCTCAACCCCAGCGGCAAACTGGACCGTAAAGCGCTACCGGCGCCCACTTTTGGCGGCAGCGATCGCGAATACATCGCGCCGCGCACTGACGGCGAGCAGGCGGTCGCGGCCGTGTTCAGCGACGTCCTAGGCACGCGCGATGTCAGTGCCACGGACAGCTTCTTTGACCTCGGCGGCAACTCACTGAGCGCAACCCGGGTCATCTCCCGGCTGCGTGAACAACTCGGTGCCAACGTGGCGCTGCGCGATCTCTTCGACTCTCCCACGGTGGAAACCCTCGCGCGGGTTGTCGAAGCGGGCGACGGCGCTGGTGAAACGGCGACCACGCCGCTGACCTCGCGGGAACGCCCCGCACAGATTCCGCTGTCCGCCCCGCAGCAACGCGTGTGGTTCCTCAACCAGTACGACACCTCCAACCCGGTGCACAATCTGCCGTTGGCGGTGCGGTTTCAGGGATCCCTCGACACCGATGCATTGCGCAGCGCGCTGGCAGACGTGTTGGCCCGGCACGAGTCTCTGCGCACGATTTTCCCGGGCACGGACTCCGGGCCGATCCAGCAGATCCTTGAGCCCACACAGGCCCTAGAGTCCGGTTTCACGCTCGATCACGTGGAGGTGGACGCCTCCTCCGTCGAATCTGCCGTCCTTGAGTTCGTGTTGCGTGGCTTCGACGTCACCACCGAACTTCCGGTACGTGCCCGACTGCTGCAAACCGGTGCCGACGAGTATGTCCTCGCGATCGTTTTGCACCACATCGCCTCTGACGGCTGGTCGTTCGCACCGCTTGCCCGCGACGTCATGGTCGCGTACGCGGCGCGCGCACAGGGCTCAGTACCTGCATGGGAACCGCTGCCGGTTCAGTACGCCGACTACACGCTGTGGCAACACGAACTTCTCGGTGACGAGTCTGAAAAATCCTCGCGCTCAGCCCGCGAACTCGCGTACTGGAAGGGCGCCCTCGAAGGGCTCCCTGACGTACTTGAACTCCCCGCAGACAGGCCACGCCCAGCCGTTGCTAGTGGCCGGGGTGCGAGTTTCTCCGTCGAAATTCCGGCCGACGTTCACGCCGCGATGGCGCGTATCGGTAAAGACCACTCAGCGTCAACGTTCATGGTCGCGCACGCTGCACTGTCAGTGGTTTTGAGCCGCCTCAGTGCGACCGAAGATATTGCGGTCGGTACACCGGTGGCTGGCCGCAGCGATCAGGCACTCGACGATCTCGTCGGCATGTTCGTGAACACGCTGGTTCTTCGCGCACAGGTAGACCCGTCCGCGTCGTTCGCGCAGCTTCTTAGCCAGGTGCGCAGCACTGACCTCGCGGCGTTCTCGCACGCAGAAGTGCCCTTCGAACGGCTCGTCGATGCGCTCTCCCCGGTCCGCTCTACCGCGCATTCGCCGCTGTTCCAGGTGGCACTGTTCTTCCAGAACCATGCGCACGCAGAGTTCACGCTGCCCGATCTGACGATCGCGACTGTCCCGCTCATGCCGGATGTGTCACCGTTCGACTTGCAGGTCATCCTCTCGAACACCGAAGTCACCTCGGGCGGCGACGCTGGACCTATCACGGCGCAGTTCAACTACGCGACAGACCTTTTCGACGAATCCACCGTCCGCGGTTTTGCCGACCAGTTCGTGGCGGCGCTGACTGCGGCCACCGCTGATCCGGCGCGCGTTGTCGGCGACATCGAGCTGGCGGATACGTCGGCACACAACGATGAACTTGCTCGCTGGAACGACACTGCCCACGAGGCACCGCGCGGAACACTGCCGAGCCTGTTTGCCGATCAGGTGGCGCGGTCTCCACACGCACCCGCACTGATCTCCGGCGAGCTGATGGCTGATGGTGCCCCGCAGCGCGTTCTGTCGTTCGCCGAGTTTGATGCGGCGTCCACGCGTTTGGCGCGGCATCTGATCGAGTCCGGTGTGGGCCCGGAGTCTCGGGTGGCCGTGTTGATGCGCCGCAGCATCGACCTTGTCGTCGCCATGTATGCCGTCGTCAAGGCCGGTGGCGCGTACGTCCCGGTCGATCCCGACCATCCGGCCGATCGCGTCGGGTACGTCCTCGAATCCGCTGGTCCGGACTGCGTTCTCACCACTGCCACCGACAACATCGACGGGCTTGACGTTCCCGCCCCGTTCATCCTCACCGATTCACTGGATCTGTCCGGCTACAACGACGCACCGATCACTGACGCCGATCGCACCGCGCCGCTACGCGAAGACAACACCGCGTACGTCATCTACACCTCCGGTTCGACCGGAAAGCCCAAGGGCGTAGCGGTCACTCACCGTGCGATCGTCAACCAGCTCGCCTGGATTCAGGACGAATATGCACTGTCCGGGGCAGACGTCTATCTGCAGAAGACCGCGACGACGTTCGACGTGTCCGTATGGGGCTACTTCTGGCCGCACCAGGTCGGTTGCAGCGTCGTGCTCGCCACCGCTGACGGGCACCGCGACCCCGAGTACCTCGCCACGGTGATCGATCGTCTCGGCGTCACCGCCACCGACTTCGTCCCGTCGATGCTCGACGTCTTCATTGCCGAAGCGCCGCAGGACACGTGTGCCTCCTTGAAGCACGTCCTCGTCATTGGTGAGGCACTCCCGCCGCGGACCGCCGAACTGTTCCGCGGCCGCTGGAACGCGGGACTGCATAACCTGTACGGCCCCACCGAAGCGGCCGTGTCGGTCACCTATTGGGAGACCACAGACGCAGACGTTACAACCGTGCCTATTGGTGTACCGCAGTGGAACACCCAGCTGTACGTGCTCGATTCACGACTGCATTCCGTACCCGCCGGGGTTCCCGGTGAGCTGTACCTAGGCGGCGTTCAGTTGGCGCGCGGCTACCTCGGCCGCGTTGACCTGACCTCGGATCGTTTCGTCGCGAACCCGTTTACCCCAGGCGCACGCATGTACCGCACCGGCGACCTCGTGCGTCGCCGCAAAGACGGCGCCCTCGAATACATCGGCCGCACCGACTTCCAGGTCAAGTTCCGCGGTCAACGCATCGAACTTGGCGAAATCGAAGCCGTCCTGCGTAGTCATGAAGCCGTCACCGGTGCTGCGGTCCTTGTGTACTCCGACGAGGCCACCGGCGATCACCTGGTCGCCTACGTGGTCACTGCCGACGCCGTCGACGCGGAAGAACTGCGTGCACACGCGAGCGAAAAGCTCCCGGTGTACATGCTGCCGTCGGTGATCACCAGCCTCGACGAGTTCCCCCTCAACCCCAGCGGCAAACTGGACCGTAAAGCGCTACCGGCCCCGACCTTTACGGCCACTGATCGCGAATACACCGCACCGCGCACCGACGCTGAGCGCGCCGTCGCGGCAGTGTTCGGTGAGGTCCTGCATCTTGAGCAGGTCGGCGCCACGGACAGCTTCTTCGATCTCGGTGGAAACTCGCTCAACGCGACCCGCGTTGTCTCGCGCGTGCGCGCCGAGTTTGATACCGATTTCGCGGTGCGGGATCTGTTCGAGAATCCCACTGTGGCTGCGATTGCCGCACGCATCAGCGGCGTCGACGCCGATACAGTGATCCGACCCAAGCTGGTCCGCGCCGAGCGTCCCGAGGTGTTGCCGCTGTCCGCTGCGCAGCAGCGTATGTGGTTCCTCAACCGGTTCGACCCCGAATCCGCCGTCTACAACCTGCCTTTCGGTGTTCGGTTCACTGGCGAACTCAATGTGAGTGCACTCGCCGCCGCTGTTGCCGACGTCATCACACGCCACGAGTCTCTGCGTACCGTCTTCCCCGAGGTGGATGGCACACCGCGCCAGGTGATCCTTGAACCGTCCGCGGCAGCCTCCGCCCTGTCGGCCGACGAGGTTGCCACCGAGCAACTACCGTCCGCGCTTGTCACGTTCTTTAGCGGCGGCTTCGACGTCACCACGCAGGTACCACTGCGGGTACGCGTTCTGCGTATCACCGACATCCCCGCTGGCGAGGCGCCGCAGCACATCCTGGCGCTGGTCGTCCACCACATCGCCGGTGACGGCTGGTCCGCCGGACCGATGATCCGCGACGTCATCACCGCGTACGCGGCCCGTGTCGCCGGTCAGGCTCCAGCGTGGGAGCCGCTACCGATCCAGTACGCCGACTACGCGCTGTGGCAGCGTGAACTGCTCGGGGATGCCGCCGATCCAGAATCACTGACGACGCAGCAGATCAGCTACTGGCGTGATGCTCTCGCGGGTGCGCCCGCGGAACTTGAGCTTCCAGTTGATCGGCCCCGCGCCGCCGCAGCCTCATTCCGGGGCGGCCACCATGATGTCGAGATTTCTCCCGAGCTGCACCGGGCACTCACGCAGCTGGGTCGAGAGCACGGCGCCTCATTCTTCATGGTCGCTCACTCGGCCCTCGCGCTCCTGCTCTCGCGTCTGACCGGCTCCGCCGACATCACGATCGGAACACCGGTCGCTGGCCGCGGCGAGCGGGAACTCGACGATCTCATCGGCATGTTCGTCAATACGCTGGTCCTGCGGACACAGGTCGACGGCGGCGCATCGTTTGCGCAATTGTTGGCGCAGGTCCGCGATACCGACTTGGCGGCCTACGCCCACGCTGACGTCCCGTTCGAGCAACTGGTGGACGCGCTCGATCCGCCGCGCGCGACCGGACGTCACCCGCTGTTCCAGGTGATGCTCACGCTGCAAAACCATGAGCAGCCGCGCCTGGAACTGGGGGATCTGAGTGTCGAGGCGCTCGATACCGTCATCGACGTCGAAAAGTTTGATCTCAGTGTGACGCTCGCGGAACGTACCGCGGGCAACGGCGAACCGGACGGCATTCACGCCCAGTTCAGTTACGCCGCGGATCTGTTCGACCACGACACCGTGGTGGCCCTCGCTGACCGTTTCCTCGCCGTATTGGACACGATCGTCAGCGACGCTGCTGCCAACGAAACCGGCACCCCGGTCGGCGATTTCGCGCTGCTCACCAGTGCTGAAAACTCCGCCATCACCGGGTTCAACGCCACCGGTGTCGATCTTCCCGACCTCGATCTGGTCACCCTCTTCGCCACCACCGCAAGCGATTTCGCCAGCAAGACCGCGGTCGTCGCGGGCGAGGAATCATTGACGTACGCGCAGTTCGATGCGCGCGTGAACTCTCTCTCACGGTTCCTTATCGATCGGGGAGTTACGCCCGGTTCGCTGGTTGCTGTCGCGATCCGCAGGTCCGTGGACATGCTGGTGGCCGTGTACGCGGTCCAACGCGTCGGCGCCGGATACGTGCCCATCGATCCTGATCAGCCAGCCGAACGCATCCGCCACATCCTTGATGTCGCGGCGCCCAGCCTGGTCCTGGCCCGCACTCAAGACGGCACCGACCTGGTGAGCTTCGAACTTGCAGGTCTCGGTCGCAGCGGCGGCGTCAGCGTTGTCGATCTCGACCAGATCGACCTGTCGGTCGCACCGCCCGCACCCGTGCAGGTCGCGATCGCACCTGACGACATCGCCTACGTCATTTTCACCTCGGGTTCGACCGGCAAGCCGAAGGGCGTTGCGGTCTCGCACCGCTCGATCGTCAACCGGCTGCTGTGGATGCAGGCCGAGCACGACCTCACGACCTCGGACGTGGTCATCCAGAAGACCCCGGTGACGTTCGACGTCTCAGTGTGGGAGCTTTTCTGGCCGCTGCTCGTTGGCGCGCAACTCGTGATCGCGGCGCCCGACGCACACCGCGACCCGAAGGCTCTGGCCTCGCTCATCACTGAGCACGCCGTAACGACCGCGCACTTCGTGCCGTCGATGCTGGCGGTCTTTACTGCCGAGCCGACCGCGCAGCAGTGCACCACGCTGCGTCAGGTCTTTACCTCGGGTGAAGCGTTGACCACCCAGCATGCCCAGCAGTTCCGGGCGCTGCTGCCGGTTACCGCACTCCACAACCTCTATGGCCCCACCGAAGCCGCCGTCGACGTCACCTACTGGGCAGTCGATGGCCGCGAACAGTCCATCCCGATCGGTCACCCGGTCTGGAACACGCAGTTGCACGTCCTCGATGGTCGTCTGCAGCCCGTTCCTGCCGGTGTTGCAGGTGAGCTCTATCTTGCGGGCGCTCAGCTCGCTCAGGGCTACGTCTCACGAAGCGATCTCACCGCAGATCGCTTCATCGCGAACCCGTTTACTCCGGGTGCACGCATGTACCGCACCGGTGATCTCGTGCGTCGACGACGCGATGGCGCCCTCGAATACATTGGCCGCACCGACTTCCAGGTCAAGCTGCGTGGCCAGCGCATCGAACTCGGCGAAATCGAAGCGGCACTGCTGACCCATCCGGATCTGGCGCAGGCTGCGGTCACCATTTACACCGACAGCCGCGGCGAGCAGTCCCTCGTCGCCTACGTTGTCGGCGCAGCGGCACCGGCAGCTCTCTCTGAGCACGTGGGCCAGAAGGTGCCGTCCTACATGGTGCCCACGCACTACGTAGCGCTGGATGCTTTCCCGCTCAGCGCCAGTGGCAAGCTCGATCGCCGCGCACTACCCGAGCCTGAAATCGGTGTCAGCACTGCTGCGTACGTCGCGCCGCGCACCCTGCAGGAAAACGCTGTCGCTGACGTATTCTCGGACGTTCTCGGCCACTCACCGGTCGGCGCACTCGACAACTTCTTTGAACTCGGTGGCAACTCGCTCTCCGCGACGAAGGTGATTGCCCGCCTGTCCTCGGCGCTCGATACCGACGTCGCGCTGCGTGACCTCTTTGAGTACCCGACAGTGCAGGCGCTTGCTGGGCGGATCGCCGACGCCGAACGCGGCGCCCGCACCCGCCCCGAACTGGTGGCCGCACAGCGTCCCGACGAGCTTCCGCTCTCGGCTGCGCAGCAGCGGATCTGGTTCCTCAACCGGTTCGATACACAGGCCCCGACCTACAACCTGCCGTTCGCGGTCCGCTTTACCGGCGACCTCGATATCGCGGCCATGACCGTCGCACTCGGCGATGTGTTGGGACGCCACGAGTCGCTGCGCACCATCTACCCCGAACGCGACGGACGAGCTGTTCAGGTCATCGTTCCCGCCGCTGAGGCCGCAGCTTCCCTCGACGTGGTGGACGTCAAGGCGTCAGAGTTGGAAAACAAGCTCGTCGAATTCGCAAGTCGCGGTTTTGATGTCACGAGCGAACTGCCGGTGCGCAGCGCGCTGTTCCGGCTCGCAGCCGACAGCGGAAGCGCAGAGCACTCCGAGTACCTGTTGACGATCGTGCTGCACCATATCGCCGCCGACGGCTGGTCCTTTGGGCCTCTGGCCCGCGATGTCGTGTCGGCCTACGCGGCCCGCGCTGCCCGCCGTCGCCCGGAGTGGACGGCGCTGCCGGTGCAGTACGCGGACTACGCGCTGTGGCAGCAGCATGTGTTGGGTACCGACAGTGACCCCGATTCGGTTGCCGCACAGCAACTGAACTACTGGACCGGTCAGCTTGCGGGCGCTCCCGAAGAACTGCAACTGCCCGCTGATCGCCCCCGCCCGGCAGAGTCGTCGTTCCGCGGCGGCCGGGTACTGTTCGAACTTGATGCCGCGCTGCACCACGACCTGCTGGATCTGGGCCGCGGCGCTGGTGCAACACTGTTTATGGTCGTTCACGCCGCGCTCAGCACACTGCTTGGACGTCTCGCCGCCACCGATGACGTTGTCATCGGCACAGCAGTCGCCGGCCGCGGCGATCAAAAGCTCGACGACCTCGTCGGCATGTTCGTCAACACCCTCGCTATCCGCACACCCGTCATCGATAGCGACTCGTTCGAGGCGCACCTGGCGCGCACCCGCGCCACTGCACTGACCGCGTTTGCTAACGCTGATGTGCCGTTCGAGCGTGTCGTCGAAGCGATCGACCCCACCCGCTCACGCTCGCGTCACCCACTGTTCCAGGTGGCGCTGTCGATGCAAGACAGCGTGCCCACCGAATTCACCATGGCCGACGTGGCGGTGCGGGTCGAAGACCTCGATCCGGGCGTCGCCAAGTTCGATCTGCAGTTCACCCTCGCCGAACGTCGCGATGAGCAAGGCACCGCAGCCGGTATCCACGCCGAGATCGCCTACGCGCACGATCTTTTCGATGAGACAACCGCAGCTGACCTTGGTGCGCGACTGACTCGACTGCTTGAGGCCGTCGCACGTGACCCGCAGCGCGTTGTGGGAGACATCGACATCCTCAGCGAACACGAACGTGCGGCACTGGTACCGGTACGCGGCGGGGCGTCAGCACCCACCCGCACCTTGGCGGACATCTTCGCCGACGCTGCCGTCAACCCTGCTGCGCCCGCGATCATCCACGGCCGCAGCGATGTTGAGCACGTCGTCACCTATGGCGAACTGGATTCGCACACGACCCGTCTCGCCCGCGCGTTGATTGCGGCCGGTGTCGGTCCCGAAACGTTCGTTGCTGTGGCTGTACCGCGTTCGCTCGAATCAGTGACCGCCGCGTGGGCGGTGGCGAAGACCGGTGCCGCGTTTGTGCCGATCGATCCTCGCCATCCGGCCGAGCGAATCGCGCACATGATCAGCGATTCTGCACCGACCATTGGTCTCACTATCCGCGCACACGTGGATGCGTTGCCCAGTTCCATTCCGTGGCTGATCCTCGACGATCCGCAGACCCTCGCTGTGCTCTTCGCGCAGCCAGACGAGGCCATTACCGACGCTGATCGCACCGCGCCGCTTCTGCCAGCGCACACAGCCTTCGTGATCTACACGTCCGGCTCCACCGGGCTACCGAAGGGCGTCTCGGTCACCCACACCGGCATCGCCAATGTGGTCGCGGAACAGAGCGCGCGTTTCCACCTGTCGCCGCAGGTTCGGGCACTGCATGTCACGTCGCCGAGCTTCGACGCGTCGGTCTACGACTACCTCCTCGCTGCTGGCGGCGGTGGCACGCTGATCATCGCCCCCGAGGACGTTTTCGGTGGCCCAGAACTGGCGGCTCTGATTCGTCGTCGACGGGTCAGCCACGCGTTTGTCACCCCCACGGCACTCGCTTCGATGGACCCGGAGGGCATCGACACCCTGCAGTACGTCACGATCGGTGGCGAAGCGTGGGGCGCGGACCTCGCCCGCACCTGGGCTGCTGAGCGTGGCCTGTTCAACGGTTATGGCCCTGCTGAAGCGACCATGATGGTCACCATCAGCGATGCCGTCACCGTTGACGGCCCCACCGATATCGGTGGACCGATCCCGGCCGTGTCCGCGATGGTCCTCGACCAGCGTCTACGCCCCGTGCCCGTGGGTGTACCCGGTGAGCTGTACGTTTCCGGTCCGGCACTTGCCCGCGGCTACCATCGCCGCTTCGGTTTGACCGCAGAGCGTTTCGTCGCCAACCCCTACTCTGGTGCGGGGGAGCGGATGTACCGTACCGGCGACGTCGTCCGGTGGGGCGTCGGAACGGACGGCGCACACGTCCTCGAATACGTCGGCCGCAGCGACTTCCAGGTCAAGATTCGCGGTTTGCGCGTTGAACTCGGTGAAATCGACGCCCGCCTCGCTGAGCATTCGGCGGTGGGTTTCGCGACCACCCTGACGCACACCCTGCCGAACGGGACGACAGCTCTCGTGTCGTACGTCCGTGCAGTACCCGGCGAGAGCATTACAGTTCCTGAACTGACCTCCTTTGTCGCGCAGGCATTGCCGTCGCACATGGTGCCGTCCTCGATCACCGTCCTCGACGAGATTCCGCGCACCCCGGTCGGCAAGCTCGACCGAGATCGCCTGCCCGAACCCGTGTTTGAACGCACCACCACGTTCCGTGCGCCGACCACGGCGATCGAGGCAGCTGTTGTCGGAATTTTCGCGGAAGTGATCGGCACCGATCAGGCGATCGGCCTCGACGACGACTTCTTCGACCTCGGTGGCAACTCGCTGTCCGCGACCCAGGTCGTCGCGCGCGTCGGCCAGGCTCAGGGGACACGTGTCTCGGTACGTACCCTCTTCGATCACCCAACAGTCGGAGCATTCGCTCAGGCACTGGTCGCGGCAGGCAACGGCAGGCAGCGCCCGGCACTGACCGACCGCGCCCGCCCGAAGCAGCTACCGCTGTCCGCTGCGCAGCAACGGATGTGGTTCCTCAACCGACTCGACCCGACGTCGGCTGCCTACAACATTCCGCTCGTCCTGCAGCTCTCTGGACGCGTCAATGTCACCAAGCTGCGTGAAGCACTGCTGGACGTCATGAACCGCCACGAAACGCTCCGCACGGTGTTCCCGAGCACCGGAGTGGATGGGGCACCGCAGGCCGTGGTGCGTCCAGTATCGGCAATCACCATCAGCGATGTTCCAACCGATGCCACCGACAACCTTGAGGATCAGATCCTTGAGGTCGTCTCCCGTGGGTTCGATGTCGCCACCGAAGTTCCAGTGCGGGCACACATGTTCCGCCAGAGCCGCTCCGAGCATGTGCTGGTCCTTGTGCTGCACCACATCGCCGCGGACGGCTGGTCGCTGCGTCCACTGGTGACGGACGTGATGGCCGCGTATGCCGCACGGATCAACGGCACCGCACCGGAGTGGGCACCGCTTCCCGTCCAGTACGTCGACTACGCACTGTGGCAGCAAGAGCTGTTGGGCTCGGAGAAAGATCCACAGTCGCTGCTTTCTGAGCAGATCGGATTCTGGCGGCAGGCTCTCGCGGACGCACCGGTCGAGCTGGAATTGCCCACAGACCGCCCGCGCCCAGTTGCGCCGTCATTCCGCGGCGGCCGCGTCGATATTGACGTCGATGCCGCGACGCACGCGAGCACGGCAGCGTTGGCCCGCCAGCACGGCGCGTCAATGTTCATGGTCAATCACGCAGTACTCGCGCTACTGCTGTCCCGGCTGTCGGGTAGCTCCGACATCTCCGTGGGTACCGCAGTGGCGGGCCGCGGCGAGCAGGAACTCGATGGCCTGATCGGCATGTTCGTCAATACCGTCGTGCTGCGCACCCAGATCGATACCGGTGCCTCATTTGCTGACGTCCTGAGTGGTTCACGTGAGGTGGCGCTCAGCGCGTTCGCACACACCGATGTTCCGTTCGAACAGCTCGTCGAGGCGCTTGACCCGCCGCGGTCAACCAGCGTGACCCCGCTGTTCCAGGTGATGCTGGGCATGGAAACGTTCGGCCGCGACAGCCAGTCGAGCCTGCAGCTCGCGGGCATTGAAGTCACTCCGATCACGGAACTGCCTGCGGTCGCCAAGTTTGATCTCCAGGTCAACATTTCCGAACGCTTCGACGACGCTGGCGAACCTGCCGGTATGACGATGCAGTGGACGTACGCGCAGGATCTGTTCGATCACGCCACCGTGACACGTTTCGCTGACCGCTACACCCAACTGCTGGGTGCACTCATCGCTGATCCGGAAACGATCGCGCACGACGTCAACCTGATGGACACCGACGAGACTGCTGCGCTGACCCAGTTCAACGCCACAGATGTCGATGTTCCAGACGAGACCATCGTGACCCGGTTCGCGCAGTCAGTGGCACAGTTCCCGCAGCACACGGCAGTGCGCTTCGCGGGCACGTCGCTGACCTACGCGCAGTTCGATGCGCAGGTGAATACCCTTGCGCGAGTACTGATCGCTCATGGCGTTCAGCCCGGCGCGTTGGTGGCTGTGGCGATGGAGCGCTCGATCACGATGCTCGCAGCCCTGTACGCGGTTCACCGCGTCGGCGCCGGATACGTGCCGATTGATCCCAGCCATCCAGCCGATCGCATCGAGCACATTCTCGCTACCGCACAGCCGTCACTGATGCTCACCGCGCGGTCAACGGAATCGGACGCTGTACCGGTTCCAGATGCCGCCGACCTGCCGGTCCTTGATTTGACGGATACGGATCTGTCCTCGTACACCGGTGATCGCGTCGTGGTCGATATTGACCCCAATTCGATTGCGTACGTCATCTTTACGTCCGGTTCAACAGGCAAGCCGAAGGGTGTTGCGGTCTCGCACCGTTCCGTCGCGAAGCGTTTCCGGTGGCTAGACAGCCGGTTCGGGTTGAACGCGCAGGATGTGGCGCTGCAGAAGGCGCCCATCACCTTCGACGCATCCGTGACCGAGCTGTTCTGGCCGCTGCTTGTTGGTGCCAGCGTCGTCATCGCGAAGCCGGAGGGTCACAAGGATCCCGCCTACCTCGTGGATCTGATCTGCCGCGAGAACGTCACCTTCGCGCAGTTCGTGCCGTCCATGCTGGCCGTGTTCACTGCAGAACCGTCTGCGCCGCAGTGCACGTCGCTGCGCATGGTCTTCACCGGCGGTGAAGCACTGACTCGCGCGCAGGCTCAGGCGTTCACGTCCGTGTCGGCGGCGACGCTGCAGAACCTGTACGGTCCGACCGAAGCGACCGTCGACTTGGTGTCCTGGACCGTCGACGCCAACGCCCCCGGAGCTATCCCCATCGGCCTGCCCGCGTGGAACACGCAGCTGCACGTCCTCGATGACCGTCTACAGCCCGTTCCTGTAGGCACCAGGGGAGAGCTCTATCTCGCTGGCGTACAGCTCGCGCAGGGCTACGTCGCACGCCCCGACCTGACAGCAGACCGCTTCGTCGCCAACCCCTTCGCGCCCGGTACGCGCATGTACCGCACGGGCGATCTGGTGCGCCGCCGTGGCGACGGCGCTCTGGAATATGTGGGCCGCAGCGACTTCCAGGTCAAGTTGCGTGGTCAGCGCATCGAACTCGGCGAGATCGAAGCAGCCTTGCTGACCCACGACTCGGTCAGCCAAGCCGCTGTCGTCGTACACACCGACAGCCGCGGCGAACAGTCCTTGATCGCCTACCTGGTTGCGGCGCCAGACTCAGCCCTCGCAGCACAGAATCCTGCAGGTATCGCGACAGTCGTGACGCCGCACCTGTCTGGAGTGCTGCCGTCCTACATGGTGCCGACGCACTACGTGGCACTGGACGCTTTCCCGCTGAACCCGAGCGGCAAGCTCGATCGCAAGGCACTGCCGCAGCCGCAGGTCGGCACGTCCACCGCCGAGTTTGTGGCTCCGCAGACCGCAGAAGAACAAGCAGTCGCAGCAGTGTTCGCTGAGGTCCTCGGTGTCGATCAGGTCGGTGCGCTCGACAACTTCTTCGAACTCGGCGGCAACTCGCTGTCGGCGACGAAGGTCATCGCGCGGCTCGTTGCAACGTTGGGCACGGATGTCGCGCTGCGTGATCTCTTCGAGCATTCAACAGTTCGGGCATTGGCGTCACAGATCGATATCGCTGACGCGGTGGCCACCCGGGCCCCGCTGGTCAAGCAGGAGCGTCCAGCGCGGATTCCGCTGTCGTCTGCCCAGCAGCGCATGTGGTTCCTCAACCAGTTCGATACCGCGAGCGCCGCATACAACATTCCGGTTGCCCTGGAACTGACCGGTCCGCTCAACACGTCCGCTCTTGTTGCGGCACTGGGCGACGTTGTGGAACGCCACGAAACCCTGCGCACCGTCTTCCCCGACGACGGCTCCGGCCCGCGCCAGGTGATCGTTGATACTGACGCAGCGCTCGGCACGGCTCTCGCAGGTATGCAGGCAGGGGATACGACGGACGACGGCGACCTCACTGCGCGCGTCGAGGCGTTCCTGACCGCGGGCTTCGACGTCGCCCGTGAGGTGCCGTTCCGCGCAGCCCTGTTCGCCGTTGACCGTGATCGGCATGTGTTTGCCTTTGTCGCACACCACATCAGCAGCGACGGCGCATCAACAACTCCGCTCGTGCGCGACGTCCTCGCCGCGTATGTGGCACGTGTTGCCGGTGCGGCGCCGCAGTTGCCGGAACTGTCGGTGCAGTACGCCGACTACGCACTGTGGCAGCGAGAGATCCTGGGTGACGAGAACGATCAAGACAGCCTCGCAGCACGCCAAATCGCGTACTGGCGCGATCAGCTCGCCGACGCGCCGGAACAGTTGGAGCTTCCCGCTGACCGGACCCGTCCTGCCGTGCCGTCGCTGGGCGGTGACGTGGTGCGTTTCGCTATCGATGAGGCCACCGCGAACCAACTCCGCGAGGTTGGCCGCGCACACGGCGCCAGCACCTTCATGGCTATCCACGCCGCCCTGTCGGTGGTGCTTAGCCGCCTGTCGGGCAGCAGCGACATTGCTGTGGGTACCGCGATCGCGGGCCGCGGCGAGCGCGAACTCGATGACCTGGTCGGCATGTTCGTCGGCACCCTCGCTCTGCGCACCCAGGTGCGTCCCGAGGCCACGTTCGCCGAGCTGCTCCGGCACACCACCTCCACGGACCTCGACGCCTTCGCAAACGCTGATGTCCCATTCGAGCGTCTCGTTGAGGTTCTTGACCTGTCGCGTTCGACCGCGCATCACCCGGTCTTCCAGGTGGCGCTGGGCGTCAACGAAGGACCTGCCGAACTGGGCGGTGTCATTGAACTCGGTGAGCTGCGCGCTACCGCGCTGACGCCGCAGTCAGTGGCCGCGAAGTTCGATCTGCACCTGACTCTGACCGCGACCGAATCTGGTTTCGCAGGTGAGCTGGTGTACGCCACCGACCTCTTCGATGAGGCAACGGCTACTGCGTTCACCGAGCGGTTCCAGCGAGTACTGACCAGCGCTCTCGCGCACCCGGACACACGTATCGGCGACATCGATGTTCTCAGCGAAGCGGAGTACCGCGACCTCACAGGCCGCGCGGGCGCCGCATCTGCGCCGCCTGTGACCCTCGTGGAGATTCTGCGCGCGGCCGTGGCCGCCAACCCCGATGGCGAAGCTGTCCGAGTGAGTGGCACAAGCGGCAGCAACAGCACCAGTGGTTCTCACTCGATCAGCTACCGCAAACTCGATGAGCGTTCGAACCAGCTCGCACGGGTCCTCGTTGATCGCGGCGTCGGCCCCGAGTCACGGGTGGCGCTGGCATTGCCGCGTTCCCTCGAATCGATCCTGGCCATCTGGGCGGTCGCGAAAACCGGTGCCGCATTTGTGCCGGTCGACCCGGGTTACCCAGCGGACCGTATCGAGCACATGGTGTCCGACTCACGTGCCCACATCGGCGTGACCCTGGGCGCGCACGCATCGACTTTGCCGTCGACTATCCGCTGGATCGTCCTCGATGAAGTTGGCGCAACGGCGCAGCGCGACGCAGAATCGGCTGCCGCACTGACCGATACAGACCGAATGGCTCCGATCCAGCTCGGCCACATCGCCTACGTGATCTACACGTCCGGCTCGACCGGCAAGCCGAAGGGCGTTGCGGTCACGCACACCGGTCTGGCGAACCTCGTCACTGACGAGCGTGAGCTGCTCTCCGTGGACAAGTCGTCGCGGACCCTGCATTTCGCGTCACCGAGCTTCGACGCGTCAGTATTCGAAATCCTGATGGCGCTGAGCGCTGGTGCCACGATCGTCATTGCGCCGCAGTCGATCTACGGCGGCGACGAACTGGCTGACGTGCTGCGACGTGAAGCTGTCACCCACGCTTTCGCGACACCGGCTGCCCTGGCATCGGTGGATCACCGCGGACTTGAGCACGTGCGCACGGTCGTCGTCGCAGGCGACGTGTGCCCACCGGAACTGGTTGCCCGTTGGGCCCCGGGACGTGCGATGTTCAACGCGTACGGCCCCAGCGAGGCCACTATCATGTCCTCGATCACCGCTCCGCTGGTCGCGGGCGAGCCGGTCAGCATCGGTGGACCCAGCCGCGGCGTCACCGCACTGGTCCTTGATGCCCAGTTGCACCCCGTTCCGGTCGGTGTTGCCGGTGAGCTGTACGTGGCGGGCGTCGCCCTCGCGCGCGGCTACCTCGAACGTCCCGAGCTGAGCGCGGAACGCTTCATCGCCAACCCATTTGGTGATGACGGGCAGCGCATGTACCGCACCGGTGACCTGGTGCGCTGGCGCGCCGACGGCACCCTGGACTTCGTTGGCCGTACCGACCACCAGGTCAAGATCCGCGGTTTCCGTATCGAACTGGGCGAGATCGACGCTGCGCTGACCGCGCACACCGACGTCGACTTCGCTCTCACTGTCGGCTACGACGGCGCTGGCGGCATGACGCAGCTCGTCTCATACGTGCTGCCCGCACCGGAAGCGACCGTGACCGCCGCTGAGCTGTCTGCGTTCGTCGGTGAGCGTCTACCGGCCTACATGGTTCCGGCGTCGATCACCGTGCTGGCGGAACTACCGCTGACACCTGCAGGAAAACTTGATCGTCGAGCACTGCCCGAACCCCAGTTCATTCGCCGGGAATCAGTCGCGCCACGTGATGACCGTGAGCGGGCCATCGCGGCAATCTTCGAAGACTTGCTGTCGATCACCGAGGTTGGTGCGACGGACAGCTTCTTCGAACTCGGCGGCAACTCGCTGGTAGCCACCCAGGTGGTTTCCCGGATCGAATTGGCGCTGTCCGTGCGGATCGCGGTGCGCGATGTCTTTGAGCACCCGACCGTTGAAGAACTCGCTGCCCTGGTACAGCAGAGCGCAGCGGCGGGCGCAAGCGCTGAAGCGGCCTCTGCGAACCGGGAACCCCTGGTACCGCAGGAGCGCCCCGAACAGATTCCGCTGTCGCTGGCTCAGCAGCGCATGTGGTTCCTCAACCAGTTCGACACGTCGTCGCCGTCCTACAACCTGCCGGTCGCGATGAAGATGACCGGGCAGGTCGACGTCGCTGCGCTGCGCGGCGCGGTCGCCGACGTTATTGCTCGTCATGAGTCGTTGCGTACGCGTTACCCGGATTCCGACTCGGGTCCCTACCAGGTGATTGTTGACGCGGACGCCGCCGCGGTGGAGTTGACTCCGGTCGCCACGACACAGGCGGACCTGCTCGGCGCTGTCACCGAGTTCGCAATGCGCGGCTTCGATGTCACCACACAGGTTCCGCTGCGCGTACAGCTGTTTGACGTCACCGATACGCCCGATGCCGATACGACAGACACTTTCGTGTTCGTGCTGGTTGCGCACCACATTTCCGGCGACGGCTGGTCTTTGGCGCCACTAGCACGCGACGTAATGCTCGCGTATGCGGCGCGGCGCGAAGGAAACGCCCCGACGTGGGAGCCTCTGCCTGTCCAGTACGCGGATTACAGCCTGTGGCAGCGCAAGGTTCTCGGCAGCGAGGACGACCCGCAGTCGTTGATCTCGACCCAGATCGACTACTGGACAAAGACACTCGCTGGTTTGCCGGACCAGTTGTCACTGCCGAGCGATCGTCCCCGTCCACCGGTAGCAAGTGGGCGCGGCGGACACATCGACTTCACGATCGACGCCGCCACCCACCAGCGTCTGCTGGCAGTCTCCCGCGAACACCAGGCGTCGCTGTTCATGGTGATGCACGCAGCGTTCTCAGTGCTGCTGGCACGTCTGAGCGGTGAACGCGATATCGCGATCGGTGCCCCGATTGCAGGTCGCGGCGAACGCGCACTGGACGATCTGGTGGGCATGTTCGTCAACACGCTGGTGCTGCGCACCGATGTCGACGAGCACGCCACGTTCAGTGATCTCCTGGCACAGGCACGTTCAGTCTCGTTCGATGCGTTCTCACACCAGGATCTGCCGTTCGAGCGCCTCGTCGAGATCATCAACCCGGTGCGCTCAAGCGCCTACCACGCACTGTTCCAGGTGGCGCTGTCATTCCAGAACCTCGGCAAGACCCGCTTCGAACTGCCCGAACTCGCGGTCGAAGGACTCGAACTTGACACCGATGTGTCGAATTTCGATCTCCACCTGACCCTGACCGAGCAAACCAATGATGGTGGCGAACCGGATGTCATTGCCGCGCAGTTGACGTACGCCCGCGATCTGTTCGATGAGAGCACCGTGCGCGGATTCATCAGCCAGTTCACTCGGATCGTGACCGCTATCGCGGAGGATCCGGCTACGTGTGTGGGTGATATCGAGCTGCTTGCTCCTGACGATTGCGCCGAGATTGTTGAATCTGTCAACGACACCGCTCGATCGCTGCCGCCAGCCACGCTCAGCGACCTGGTTCGCGATGCGGCGGCCCGGTACCCGAACGAGATTGCCCTGTCTTTCGAGGGCATCGATCTGAGCTATGCACAGTTCGATCAGTTCGTCGAGGATCTGGCAGCCCGGTTGCGCACCATCGGTGTTGGGCCCGAGGTGCTTGTTGGTTTGGCGATGCACCGCAGCCTGGAATTGATGATCGCGATGCACGCCATTGTGCGTGCTGGCGGCGCGTACCTGCCGATCGATCTGGACCACCCGGCAGAGCGCATCAACTACGTGCTCGATACCGCTGCACCGCGTTGCGTATTGACCACGAGCCGGGACGGCTTCACCCACGCGGACATTGAGGTTCTTGAAGTCGACAAGGTGGAGACGCTTCCGCAGCCGTCGCGTCAGTCCGCCGTAGCAGCGGCACCGGACAACACGGCCTACGTCATCTTTACTTCCGGCTCGACCGGTAAGCCCAAGGGTGTTGCGGTCTCGCATGCTGCGGCAGCAAACCAGATGCGGTGGAAGCAGCATCGCTACCCGCTGGCACCCGGTGACGGGCTCGTCCAAAAGACACCCATCACCTTCGACCTGTCAGTGTGGGAACTGTTCTGGCCGCTCATTTCCGGCGCTCGCATGGTGATCGCCCGTCCTGACGGACACCGCGACCCGGCGTATCTTGCTGCGTTGATGCGTGAGCAGAACATCACGACCGCACACTTCGTGCCGTCGCTGCTCGATGCGTTCCTCGCCACCGAGAATGCAGCCGATCAGCCTGCGCTACGCCAGGTGCTGTGCATCGGTGAGAACCTGTCCGCCGACACCGCAGCCCGGTTCCATCAAGCGTTCGGCGGCAACGTCACACTGCACAACCTATACGGCCCGACAGAAGCGGCCGTGTCGGTCACCGCATGGCAGACCAGCGCCACCGACACCGGAACCGTTTCGATCGGTGCGCCCGAGTGGAACACCACCACGTACGTGCTTGATCGTCGACTGAAGCCCGTCGCGGTGGGCGTCGCCGGTGAGCTGTACCTGGGCGGCGAGCAGTTGGCACGCGGCTACTTCGCGCGGCCAGAGCTCACCGCTGAACGCTTCGTCGCCAACCCGTTCAGCAATACCGATGCGGGGGAGCGGCTGTACCGCACCGGTGACCTGGTGCGCTGGCGTCGGGTTGAGGGCGACAAGCTCGTTCTCGAATACCTCGAACGCGCCGACTTCCAGGTCAAGGTGCGCGGCTTCCGCATTGAACTCGGCGAGATCGAGACCGCGCTGCTCGCCCACCACAGCGTGGATCAGGCAGCCGTCACGGTCTACACCGACGCTCACGGCCAGCAGTCTCTCGTTGCCTACGTCAGTGGCAGCGAAACCGCTGAGACCGCGCAACTGCGTCAGCACCTGTCCGCACACGTTCCCGCATACATGGTTCCGCACCACTTTGTGACGCTGGACGCCTTGCCGCTGTCAGTCAACGGCAAGCTCGATCGACGCGCACTGCCCGCCCCGGAACTGGGCGATACCAGCGAATACCGCGAACCGGCAACGCCGTCGGAGCGGATCGTGGCAAACGTATTCGCTGACGTTTTGGGTGTGGACAAGGTCGGTGCTGATGCTGGATTCTTCGAACTCGGAGGCAACTCGCTGATCGCGACCCGAGTGATGAGTCGCCTGTCCGAGGCCACCGGCAAGGCCGTTGAACTTCGCACCCTGTTCGAAGCACCCACGGTCGCTGAGCTCGCGGCACGCTTGGATCACGCCGCCGGTGCGTCTACACGTCCACCGCTGCGCGCTACGCAGCGCCCCGAGCGGCTACCGCTGTCGCTCGCACAGCAGCGTCTGTGGTTCCTCAACCGTCTGGACCCGTCCTCGGCCGCAGACAACATTCCGGTGGCTGTGCAGTTGCGCGGCAACCTGGATGTGACCGCGTTGCGCTCGGCCGTCGACGATGTGCTTGAACGCCACGAATCCCTCCGCACGCTCTACCCCGACGACGCGCACGGACCGCACCAGGTCATCGTGTCCGCGTCTGAGGTACCGGTGTACGGCGAGCGCACCACAGTGGCGGCGCTGCATTCGACGCTGGCTGAACTCTTCACCCAGCCTTTCGATGTCGCCGCCGAGGTGCCGGTACGGGTACGTCTGATCCAGGTCACTGACGCACCGGAACCCATGCACGTGCTCGCCCTGGTCATCCACCACATTTCTGCAGACGGATGGTCCGCGGGCCCGATGGTGCGTGATGTCATGGCTGCCTACAGCGCTCATGTCGCAGGCCAAGCCCCGACGTGGGAGCCGCTGCCCGTCCAGTACGCCGACTACGCGCTGTGGCAGCGTGAGCTGCTCGGTGACGAATCCGATCCGGAATCGTTGATCGCGCAGCAGATCACGTTCTGGCAGAACGCTCTTGCTGGCGCGCCTGCCGAGCTGGAGTTGCCGACCGACCGGCCACGTCCAGTAGAGGCGACCTATGCAGGTGGCACCGTCAAAACTGAGCTGGACGCCAAGACGCACGCGGCAATGAGTGAGCTTGCACGTCATTCCGGCACATCTGTGTTCATGGTTGCCCACGCGGCGCTGTCGGCTCTGTTGGCACGCCTGTCGGGTTCATCGGACATCACGATCGGTACGCCGGTCGCAGGCCGCGGTGAACGCGAACTCGATGACCTCATCGGTATGTTCGTGGGCACCCTCGTGCTGCGTACGCCCATCGACTTCGGTCAATCCTTCACCGGACTGCTCGAGCAGGTCCGCGAGATCGACCTGGATGCGTTCGCGCATGCTGACCTGCCGTTCGAACGCGTCGTAGAAGCGGTAGATCCGCCGCGCTCTACGGGCCGTCACCCGCTGTTCCAGGTGATGCTCACGTTCCAGAACCATGAGCAGCCCACGTTGACCCTCGGCGGCCTTGAAGTGTCAGGTGTCGACGTCGATGTGCCCGTCGCCAAGTTTGATCTGCAGCTCACGCTGGTGGAGAAGTTCACCGACGACGGCGCTCCCGACGGAATCACCGCGCACTGGACGTATGCGAGCGACCTGTTCGACGAGTCAACCGTGGCCGTCTTCGCTGGCCGTTTCCGCGTCCTCGCCCGGGCATTGGCAACCAACCCAGCGATGCCGGTCGGCGATGTGAATCTGTTGGCACCCAAGGAACAGGCAGCGCTGACCGCCAGCAACGCGACCGAGGTGTCGATTCCTGACGCCACGCTCGTGTCCCTGTTCGCTGACGCGGCTGCACGCCACAGGGATCAGCCCGCGGTCACATTCGGTGATACGACCCTGACCTACGGCGAGTTCGATGCTCGGGTCAATGCGATGGCTGCCCAGCTCATCGAGCACGGCGTTACGCCAGGCTCACTGGTGGCAGTGGCGATGCGCCGCAGCATCGAGATGCTGACCGCGATGTATGCGGTGCAGCGTGCCGGTGCCGGCTACGTGCCCATCGACCCCGATCACCCGGTGGAGCGGATCAGCCACATCCTTGAGACCGCCACGCCCGCACTGGTATTGGTCCGCGAAGTCAACCCGCGCACCATCCCGACCAGTGCACCGGTCATCAACATTGACACCCTCACTCTGACTCCGGTCGCTGAGCGTGTCGCTGTGGCCTGCTCGCCAGCAGATGTTGCGTACGTGATCTTTACGTCCGGCTCTACCGGCAAACCGAAGGGTGTCGCCGTTACCCACGGCGCCATCGTGAACCGTCTGCTGTGGATGCAATCCGAATACCAGCTCACTGCTGACGATGTGGTGGTCCAAAAGACCCCCGTGACCTTCGACGTATCGGTGTGGGAGCTGTTCTGGCCGCTGCAGGTTGGTGCCCGCCTCGCGATCGCCGCACCTGACGCGCATCGCGACCCGGCGCGCTTGGCCGCGATGATCCTCGAACAGGGCGTCACGACCGCACACTTCGTGCCATCGATGCTGTCGGTGTTTACGGCGGAACCGTCTGCGGCGCGCTGCACCAGCCTGCGGCAGGTGTTCGCTTCCGGTGAGGCGCTGCCAGTCGATACCGCCCACACGTTCACCGAACTGCTGCCCAATGCGCGCCTGTACAACCTGTACGGGCCCACCGAAGCCGCCGTGGACGTCACCTCGTGGGCCGTCGACGGCGCCGAAGAGCACTCGATCCCGATCGGTCACCCGGTATGGAACACGCAGGCTCACGTGCTCGACGCACGTCTGCGCCGCGTCCCAGTCGGTGTCGTCGGTGAGCTGTACCTTGCAGGTGTTCAGCTCGCGCAAGGGTATGTCGCGCGCCCGGATCTGACCGCAGACCGCTTCGTCGCTAACCCGTTAGCGCCCGGTACGCGTATGTACCGCACCGGTGACCTGGTGCGGCGCCTGCGTGATGGCGCTCTGGAGTATGTGGGCCGCAGCGACTTCCAGGTCAAGCTGCGTGGTCAGCGCATCGAACTCGGTGAGATCGAAGCTGCCCTGCTGACGCACGAGGACATCACTCAGGCGGCCGTGACCGTGCACACCGACGAACGCGGTGAGCAGTCGCTCGTCGCGTACGTGGTGGCCGACGTCGACTCGGCTCTGCCAGCAGATACCGGGGCACTACCGACGTACGTGTCCGAGCGTGTCCCGTCCTACATGGTTCCCGCGCACTACGTGGTGCTCGATACCTTCCCGCTCAGCCCGAGCGGCAAGCTCGATCGCAAGGCGCTGCCCGCACCCGAAATTGGTGTGAGCACCGCGACGTACGTGGCCCCGCGCACCGCAGCCGAATTCACGATCGCGACAGCGTTCGCGACGGTTCTCGACGTGGAGCGGGTCGGCATTCTCGATAACTTCTTCGACCTCGGCGGCAACTCGCTGCTCGCCACGTCTGTGGCACGGTCGGTATCGGAGAGCCTGGGCACCGAATTCCCGTTGCAGTGGATGTTTACCGACCCCACTCCGCAAAGCCTGGGACGTCGCGTACAGCAGTCCATGACCGATGGTGTTCTCGATAGCGGCGGCGCCTTTGACGTCGTCCTACCGATCCGGCCGCGCGGTGAAGAGTCGCCGCTGTTCTGCGTGCACCCGTTCGTCGGTTTGGCGTGGAGCTATGCGGGCTTGAGTCAGGAACTGCGCACCAGCCGACCCATCATCGGTTTGCAGTCACCGGTTTTGACCGGCGAACCGGAGCCGCCGAGCATCGTCGAGTACGCGTCCCGGTATGTCCGTGAAGTCCGTGCGATTCAGCCACACGGTCCGTACCACCTCGCTGGCTGGTCGTTCGGCGGCGTCATCGCCCACGAAATGGCTGTCCAGTTCCAAGAACTCGGTGAAGAGGTCGCGATCCTCGGCATTTTCGACAGCTACGTCGATATCGATCAGGAGCAGTACGGATCGCAAGACGTCAGCGTCGCCGACCTGCTCGCAGGGTTCGGTGTGGACCCGGCAGCAGCAACCGCGCTGATCGGCGAATCACTCAGCGACGAGCTGTTGACCAGTGAAGCGTTCCAGCCGGAACTGGTCGCACAGCTACTTGTCGGTGTGGAAGGCCCGCTGGGCGCGTTGACGGCCGAGCAGCTCGGCCGTATCTATGCGGCAGCCACCAGTACCGTCGGGCTCCTTGGCGACCATCAACCGGGTCTGTACACCGGTGATGTCACGTTCTTTGAAGCTGGACTCGATGAGGCTGTGCACCCGGCCCCGCAGCGATCGTGGGCGCCGTACATTCACGGCAACCTCGCCGTGCACAGGGTTCCTGCGACGCACTGGACGATGACCACACCGGATTCGCTGGCGGCCATCGCACCGGCACTGGACCCGGCGCCGTCATCGACCACACCGGGCAGTGATGATCGCACCGCCGCCTGGAAGTAAGACGCAGCAGCAGCGAAACCGTTCCCGCATGCGGTTTGTCTTCCCGGATCGGCAATTGCGCATGCACGAGTAGAAAGGGCATGCGGGAACGGTCAACGGCAGTGAGAAATGCAAAAGGTGGGGCGGTATCGGATTTCTCCGATACCGCCCCACCTTGCTGTTCTGCGGTATTACGCGCCGCGGCGCTTGGCCTTAATCAGGTCGAGGCGCTCCTTGAGAAGCTCTTCAAGCTCTTCGGTGCTCCGACGCTCAAGCAGCATGTCCCAGTGGGTACGGGGCGGCTTTACCTTCTTGGCTTCCGGGGCAGTGCCCTCAACCAGGGTGCCTTCCAGACCATTGCGGCACAGCCAGGTGCCCGGGATCTCCGCGTCGTCAGCAAACGGGATATCGAACACCTCACCGTTGTCGCACCGGTACTTCGCCATCCGGCGGGGCGCGAGATCATGGTCACGGTCGGTCTCGTAGCTCACCGCTCCGAGTCGGCTACCTCGAAGTACGCGATCTGCCATGGTGGTGTCCTCTCGTCGGTCAATTCTGTGTGTCCGCTGGTAGGTACCTAACCCTGCAGGTACCCGAACAAGCACACGTAGATACAACGCGCCCGAGCCCATAAAGGTTCCCGGGGTGTCTGCATCGCAACCACGCCAGCTTACCGGCAACCGCCCAGTAGGGTGACTCGACATGGCATCCGTTTCACGCCGCCTCGAATCTTGCTTGTGGTGCGGCCGCGAAGTTGCCGACTCAGAAGTGGGTCGCCGTCGCCGCTATTGTCGTCAATCCTGCCGTCAACGCGCCTATGAACAGCGCAGCCAAGTTCGTCGTGCCGATCTGGCGCCGGATTCGGTCATTCTCACCGCGGAGGAGGCCCGGGCCCTCGCTGATCGTGCTTTCGAGGTGCGTGCCGCCGCGGAAGACATCGCTACCGCCGTCGACGAGAACGCGAGCCGCGACGAACTAGCGGCCCTATGCGCAGAGTTGGTGCAGCGAGCGCGGGACGCAGAACGGCTCCGCTAGATATACCTGTCAGTCACACCCTGCCTGTACAGCTCAGGTGCATGGGGACTGGAACTTTTCGTCCGTGAGGTACTTGGCCCATGTGGGTTCGAGTAGTTCACCGCCAGTCGCCCGGCAGACCCGGTCACGTGCGTGTTCGATATTGAGGTCGAGCATTCGAACAGCGCCACCTTCGCCTGCAGCAAGGAGGACGTCAGGGCTCGCGCCATACACCACACGCCAGCGCACCGTCCCTGCCGGAACAATCGAATCACCGACCGCATGGGGATTGTCAGGGTCGTCGACGTTCCAGAGCCGCACGCTTTGGTCATCGCTGCCGCTGGCGAGGATGCGGCCCTGCGGAGCAAACGACACCGAACGAATCGTGCTCGTGTGCCCCGTCAACACCCCACCCGGCGCCCAACCGTCATCCTTCTTCGTCCAGATCCGGATGGTTTGGTCATCGCTGCTGCTAGCAAGGGTGTCGCCGTCGGCGCTAAATGACACCGAGTTGACGGCGCCGTCATGCCCAGTCAGCGGCGGCATCGCGCGCGTCGGTGCGGACGGCGCAGAGACATCCCACACATGAATTTTCTGATCGCTACTCGCTGCCGCCAGGAGCGTGCCGTCGGGGCTGAATTCAATCCCATTGATCCAGCCACCGGCCCCGATGAGCGGGGGACCGGCCGGTACCGGCGGCTGCCCATCACGCAGTTGCCACAACTGCAACGACTGGTCGTCGGACGCAGTGGCCAGTAGGTCCCCACCCGGACTGAACGCCACCGCGTGTGTGTAACGGGCAGCCACAGTCAAAGGCGGGCCCTGCGGAACCGGGTCGCCAGCGATGTTCCATAACTGGATATGACCCGACCCCAGGCTCACCGTCGCCATCTGCGTTCCCTCATCAGAGATCGCGACCGCCTCAATCCCGAGACCATCCGGGGAGGACACCTGGGCACGCTTGCGTGGCACCTGCCCAGGCGGCACATCCCACACCACAGCCGTCGTATCACGCGAACCGGTGACCATGACGCGTCCATCCGCGCTCACAGCCGGTGTTGCCACCCGCAGCGAATGACCCGTCAAAACCGCGTCAGAGAGCGTCCACCGACGCACTAGGCCGTCCTGGCCACCAGTGAGAACCGAATGCCCGTCCGGGGTAAATACGGCCGTCGTTAATCCGCCGCTGCTGCCCGCGAGCGGCTGCCCCAACGTGGTGGGAGTATTGGGATCTGCGAGCGACCAGATTTTCGCTGTTCCATCCCAGCTCGCCGACACCAACGCTGATCCGTCAGGGCTGAACCCGATCGACCAAATCGCCGCATCATGGCCCGTGAGCGGTTCACGCGCTGGGAGTGGCTGAGTGTGTCCATTGGTAAACCACAGCCGCACACTCTGATCGTCACTACCGGTCGCCAACAGCGTCCCATCGGGACTAAACGCCACTGAATGCACGGTGTCCGAATGGCCCACGAGCGGCGCACCAATCACGGTCGGTGCGAGCGGCCGACGAAGATCCCACAGCCGCGCCGTGTGATCGTCACTGCCAGACACCAGCATCTGGCCATCTGGAGCGAATGCCACCGAGCGCACGGCCGCGGAGTGTCCACTGAGAACTGTGCCGTCACCTGTCGGGTCGGGGGCGTCGCTATTTCCGCTATCCCCGATACTCCACAGCCGCACCGTCGAGTCATCGCTCGCACTCGCCACCGTGCGGCCGTCTGGCGCGAACGCCACCATGTAGATCGCGCCGGTATGGCCTTCCCGCGGGATACCGATAGGCCGCGGACTCTCGGGGTCACTGACATCCCACAGCCGAACAGTCCGATCACCACTGCCGCTCGCCAAAATGCGTCCGTCCGGACTGAAAGCCACACTGGTCACCCAACTTGTGTGGCCTTCCAACGCGGGACCAACCTGTACTCCGCGAGCGACGTCCCACAGCCGGATAGTGCGGTCATAGCTTGCTGACGCCGCGATACCAGTACTGCTCACCGCTGTGTGATACACCGCGCCGCCGTGAGCACCCAATTCGCTAGCGAGCGGGGCATTCTGGGTCGCCACCGTCATCGTGTAGGCCGCCGCGTCATCGGGTCGGCCTTCGTGAGCGGTGAGCGCTAGTTGCGCCGATCGCGACGGATCAGAGACCTGCGCGCGGGACGCCTGCGCCAGCAGTTCTGCATACTGGGCGGCGTTGCGCTGATCAGTTGCCGCCGCACGCTGAAAATGAGCCGTCACCGCAGCTACCGACGCGACAATCGCCAGCACCGTCAACGCGACCACAAGTACGCGGCCTCGAAGACGCACAGCGCGACCATGCTTCTCGGCGGCAGTCACGAAAGCCCGTGTAGTGGGCAGAATCCGGTTGCTGTGATCAGCAGTCCACGCCAGGGCAGATTCGAGTCGCAAACCCCGGTACAGAAGCGATCTGTCGCGGTCATGCTGATCCCACTCGCGAGCGTCCTTATCGATGCGTTGACGCAGCACCGCGTTCGCGCGATCCTCGCGCAGCCAGTCCGCCAACCGCGGCCAGGCATGCAGCAACGCTTCGTGAGTGAGTTCTACGCCGTGAGAATCACTGGTCACCAGGCGTGACGAGATGAGTTGTCGCAGCGCGCCAGCCGCATCAATCGAATCCGTACACGCGGCGAGAAGGTCGCTGCGATGAACTTTGCGGCGGGTGTCTGGGCCGTCTTCCGATACCGTCACCAACTCGGTGAGTAGCTGGCGGGCGGCCACCTGCTGACGCGGCGAGAGCCCTTCCCACACCTGATCGGCGGTACGCGCCACGGCGCCGTGCACACCACCGACCGACGTGTACGCCCGAATGGACAGTTCGGCGCCAGTGCGCGCCTGCCACGTGGCGAGAAGAGCGTGACTGAGCAGCGGTAGCGCTCCGGCGCTGTACTGGGCGGCGGACAGTTCCGGGGTGTCGACTCCCTCCAGTGCTGGCGGTGCACCGAGGTCACGCAGCATCAGATTGACCAACCCCGGCTCGACGGGTACCCCCACCAAATGTGCGGGGCACTCCACCGCCGACGTGATTTCGGCTGGGGTCATTTGCCCCAAGACCATTTGTGCGTCCTGAAGACTGCTCGCCAACTGCGGGTACCGCAGGCACTGCTCATAGAAGTCAGCGCGCACCGCGATGACAACAGCATCGACGACGACAGTGCCGTATCGGCCTGTCCGCGCGATCGTGGTGAGCTGATCGATGAACTGGGTACGCAGATGATCGTCCACCGTCTGGGTGAACAGTTCCTCGCACTGGTCGATCACCAGCACGGTGCGTGTACCGACCGGAACGGCGGCCAACGCCTCCGTCAGCTTGGTGATCGGCTGCGAGCCGGGCGTCAGCGCTACTAGCTCGTATTCAGGCGCTAGGAGCGGCGCGAGTCCCGCGTACAGCAGCGACGATTTCCCCGAGCCCGAGGCGCCCACCAACACCGACAGTGACAGCGGTTCCGCGTCTAACTCGTCGGGCTCTGGAACTGCAGGGTCTAGATCGTCGCCCTCAGACGGCGCACGGACCGCAATGCTGGCACGAACCAGCGTCGCGAGCGCCTCACTGGCGCGGCCGCGGCCAAAGAAGAAGCGGCTGTCCTGGGCGGTGAATGCGGCGAGGCCGCGGTAGGGCGGTTCAGTGACCTCAACGGCCGGGGTCGGTGGGGGCGCTGCGCTGGCGCGTGGTGTTCCAACCTCGCTCCGTGCCGCCTGTTCCCACCACTGTTGCCACACCCGCACCGAGTACAGGCCGTCAACAGGTGGCTGCGGCTGCCGAGAACGCGCGGCAGCAATCAAGACACGTACCGTCGCGGCGAGCCCCTCAAATCGGGCGGGCACGTTCCGGCCTGAACGCCAGTCCGATAAACGCTGAGCAGAAACGAAAACCGACCGGCGTGAATCGGTCACCACAATTGCCGCATTGGCGTGATCAGCGAGTCTTTTCAGAACGGGACGGCCCGCTACGTCGTATAGCAAAGAAAAGCGTTCGGCGAATTTTGCGCGGGGGTGATCTGAACTATCGAGATCTTCCATTAACTCTCCGACCCGCTAGTTCCTACATAATTCAATCGCCGCACTGCCTCTTTACGGTTCAACTGCTAAGTGATCGACGATATGTCGGAGCACCGCCCGGTTTGGCCCTCGCGTATTTAGCATGGCACAGCGCCGCGATTCCAGCATAATGAGATCCACATCTCATTATTGGTTTGCTCACAGCGGGGTCCACACTACCGGGCCGGATCCGGACCGGACGCAACTTTTATGGCCTCTAGCTGTGATGTTACAAACTCCGGTTTACGAAGGGTCAGCATTTGCCGTGCAAAGACGGGACACTTTCTAGGTCACGGACTGGTCACAGGAATTGCGTCGTGTGAAGGCTTGAAACGACGCAGATTTCCCCTTCACCACCCCTGAAGTCGACCTGTTCTGCGACGCTCGCAGAACCAGACGTAAAGCCCGAACGGGACCGCAACTCGCGAATTAGTAGTTCACTGCGCACAGCGATGTATCACTCCGACATCGCCGCATAGAGGTAACTCAACAATTCAGTGGCCCCATTCCGGAATTACGCAATGGATTCAGCGACGCAACGTGAGTATCCGTATCCAACCCCCATGTAAGGAATACATCCGTGAAGCGTATTTCCCTCGTTATTGCGACAGCCGTGACGGCTCTGACATTGGGTGCAGCAACCGCCCACGCCCAGCCAGTAGCTCCTTTCGTGCCGCCGATCAGCATCACGGAGTCAACTGAAGACGCCGTACCTGCCCAGGGAGACGGTGAGGGAGTGGTGCGGACAGCTAGCCCTGTCGAGCGTGCCACCGCTTACATCACCGCAGCGGGCGACGTCGTTGTCCGGCAATTGCGCACCTGCGGCGTCGGTGCACTGGTCGGTGCAACCACGTCTGAGGTCAGTGTGCAGAACGTCGACGTGCTGGTGAACGCTGTGGGTCAGCGTCTGGCCGCAGTTGCTGGCGGACCGGCAGCAGTGATCACCGTTGCGGCGTACGGCTGCCTGGAGCGTGTGCTGAACGGCATCCGCCAGAACGGACTGTTCGAGACGGAAGCACAGACTGCTCCTGAGGCTAGCCGCAGCGAACGCAGCAACTCGGGAAGCTCGTACACGGGCAGCTGATGTACGTCACCACCATTGATCGTTACGACATCGAGCCGGGAGCCGTGACGGAATGGACCGTCACGGCCCGGCGCGATGCGCGTACCAGCGCCGTTCCGCCAAGCTATAACCAGCGCTTCCACCTCGACACCGCCCGCACTCAAGGCGTCGGCGCGAGTGTATGGATGGCGGCAAGTTTTGATGTTTCAGGTAAGCCTCGCTGTGAGCTACTGGGCCGGATGTTTGAGTTGTTCGTCGCCCGCCACGACACGCTGTGGACCGGTTTCGATGTCAGCGCGCAGGGCATTGAACGCCGGACCCTTGATCCCGTGGATATCGCCCTGACGCCGTCCTCAGCCCGGGTTATCAGCACGCGCAGCGATCTGCGGGGCTACCTGCGTGCCAGATTTACTGAAGTCTGCGACCCGCTGACCTTCCCCGCGTACCTCTTCAGTGCGGTCACCAGGGCAAAGTCGACCACTGTGATTGCCGCTTTTGATCACACACTCGTCGATGGGCTTTCGTTGGCCATTGCAGTGCGCGAACTCTCCGCGATCTATGAGCTGCTGGTTAGCGACCCGCACGTGACGTCCGAGGCCGTAAACGACGCTCTCGGTACCGCAGGCAGTTTCATGGCCTACTGCGAAGAGGAACAGCGCGCGGGCAAGGTCGCCACTGTCGTAACACCCGCCGATCCACGTATTAGGGCGTGGGCAAAGTTTTACGACGAGTGCGGCGGTAGCGCACCAAGCTTCCCGCTGGATCTCGGCGTTGAGGCAGGTAAGCCTGCGCCGCAGGCGTCTGATGTTCAGGCTGTTCTCGGTGCCGCTGAAACCGACCTATTTGAACGTCACTGCCTGGACGCGGGTGGTTCGATGTTCACGGGGATGCTGACCGCGCTCGCGATGGCTGTCCGTCTTGAAGGCGGGCCGGGGGAGCTTCCCCTGCAGTTCCCGCTGCATACTCGTCGTGATTCACAGTGGGAGAACGCCGTTGGCTGGCTGACCACGAGCGCGCCGCTCACTGTTCCTGTCACCGATCTCGACTTCGCATCCACGCTGACGGACACCCATGCCGCGTTCCGCGCATCTTTGTCTCTAGGTAGTTTAAATATGAAGCAGATTCACGACGGGGTTGGCGATCGCTACCGGCGTACCCGGACTGATCTCTTCATGGTTTCGTATATCGACTATCGGCGTATCGAGGGATCGGATCGCCACCGCGAGTTGAATGCTCGTCACATTAGCAATATCACCGTGTGTGATGACGCCCAGTTCTGGGTGTCTCGTACCACCGAGGGTCTGTCGCTGCGGTCACGGTTTCCCGACACGGCAACCGGCCGTGTGACGATCAACCGTTTCGTTGCCCGATTCTCGGCGGTGCTCAATGCAGTGGCGCAGCAGGGCGTTGCGGCCCAGCAGGTAGCAGCCCCTCTACACGCGTCCGGCGCGTAGAGGGGCCCGGCGTATGAGACACCGACGGGGCGCCCGGGGTGCTGATATTCGTCACAGTGACGTAATGACCGTGGCTAGCCGGGAGGTGGGGAAGTGGTCGACTTTGCCTCACGGTCAACCACTTTCGACGGGAATCGATATATCGGCAGAGTCGATGGCTAGAACCTGAGTTGATTCGAGTCACTGCATATTATTCACCGAAGATTCGGGGCGTTTTTGGCGTGACGTGTCGATGCGCGTTGCCAACACGGAGTGCAGACTCATCCCGCGTTGGCAACGGCACGTTGGAGCTGTGTGCGTCTACATATGGGGTGAACGCCGATTTCGCCGAAAATCCCCAGGTCACCGTTTTGCCGATAATCTACATTATGTCAGGTAAAGACCGGAAAGGGCCCTGCTCGATGCCTCCAACTCTCGGTTTATGTCAAGTAAAGACGGAAGGTGCCTCCCCTTGGCGCTTCCGACTCTCGGTTTATGTCACGTGGACTCCGGGAGCCCCCTTCGACACTTTCAAACCTTCTGGACTGGCAGCCACAGTTCAGTACGAAGGTCGTTGCCTTCTTCGTCGTAGACGTTCACGCAGAGTTCTGGGCCAGGAACCGCGCTGTACGGGTTTGAGGGAAACCATTTGCCGTAGGCATCTACCCAGAGCTGCTGAATGGCCTCTGTCGCAGTATCTTCGGTGAACAGCACGAGCCACGTGTGGGCAGGCACGTCGAGCACATCAAGCCGATGCCCGCTGGACTCAACTTCCCCAGGATTGCTTTCCACAGCGGCAGCTATCCAGAACTCGAAGCTGCTGCCATCCTCACGCCCCTCCTCGAAGTCTGTACAAACACTGAGCGTGCCCTTCGGCTCCACATTCGCAAGCTCGCCGATCGCATCGATTTCGTCATGGCCGACCTCCTTGTAGAAATCGATCATCTCCTGATTCGGCCCTTCAAATACGATCTGCATGCGCCTCTTACGTCCGATCAGCGCAAACGGCCCCTTGTTCTCAAGCCGATAGTCCACTTGTTCTGCTCCCTCGATGTTGAGTGTGATCATCAGTCGGGGTTGCGAACGCAGAACTGCGCCAGATTGTCTGGCCTCCTGCGGGCCAACGCCGTGCACTGCTCGAAAGGCTCGACTGAAGGCGTCGGCCGAGGAGTACCCGAACCGCACCGCAATATCCTGGATCGCTTCCCTACCCTCAAGAACTACTGACGCCGCGACTGTGAGCCGTCTGCGTCGTATGTAGTCAGAGAGGGTTAACCCAGAAAGCACTGAAAACATGCGTCGGAACTGAAACTCATTCGTCAATACCAGTCGCGCCAGTGCGTTCACGTCGATGTCGTCGCTACCAAGTTGCCGTTCGATGCTTTCGAGTGCGGCGTTCCAACCGTCCATGTTTACCTCCTTCCAGGCCCCTCAAACGGTACGAGCATGTGAGGGCTCTACGCCCGACTTTCTGTGTCCAAGTAGGTCGGGTGTAGCGGAATATGGCGCCAGTCCCCTATCGGGCCAACCCGAGGATGACCATCAGTGCCCGATCGACGTCTACTAGGAGTTCCGGGGACAATCGGCCGATCTTCGCCTGTACGGTGCTGCGTCTGACGGATGTGACTTTGTCGACCATGATGTCGCTTGCGCTCTCCAATCCCGACGAGTCGCCGGCAACTGTCGGGTCTACACGGATCCGCATGAGCGGCGCGCTGACGAGCGTCGACGTGAAGGGTGCGACGAGAACCGAATCGGTTGATGCGAACAGGTCATCTTGGATGATTACTGCGGGCCGGGGTTTCGATGCGTAGGCGCCGCCAGCGACTGTCCACACTTCCCCGCGTTTCATTCATCACCCCAGGGTGTGGCCACGGCTTCCACGAAGTCTTGATCATCGCTGCGTGCGTCAGCCGCAGCTAGCAGCAATGATTGCCGCCTGGCTTCCGCTGCGAACTCTTCGCTACGGACGTCGGGAACCCACACCTGGACCGGCCGAAACCCACGTTCGCGCATCTTGCGGCGATATTCTGCGACCCGATCCTTCACTGACATATCCCAATGTTACATGTAACGATGCTTAGCGTTGAGAATAATCACCAGCCGCGCACGCTTTGACCCATCCGCTCCGAAAACTTCCGGTGCGGTTGGTCAAAAGCGTGCGCGGCTGGAGTTCGTTTCAACCACTGGCCGCCTGACGCCTCGCCATCTCAGCGTTGACGAGGTTCATCACCTGCGATTGAGCGGGGTTGTAAGACAACTGCATAGCGTGCCTTACTGCATCTGCACGCGACGCGTCATGCGAGTGCTCTGGTGACATCAGTTCGGGGTTGGCGCCTAGAAAGCCGTCGATCGACTCAAGAATGCGCCCAGCGAGATCGCGGATCTGTTCGCTGCTGGAATCGGGGTCGAGTTGAACTAGCTCGTCATCCACTGGCGCAAAGTCCGGCGCTGCCTTCTCGATCTGATCGACGAACTGGGTGAACTCTTCGCGCGGCAACAGGTTCGTCATCACCGTCGCAAGTGCTCGTCCCTCGTCGCCGTGTCGGTCGAGTCTCAGCGCCCTCATGGTTCGATCTGCTTCCACGGAGATGTCGGCGTCGACGCCGGAGTCGATGACTCGTTGCACTTCCTCCCGCGTGGACTCTAACTGCGCGATTGTCTCGTCCAGTTCGTCTCGGAGTGCACGCAGTTGCCTGTCCCCTGTCTCGGGGTCATCGAGAATCTTCGCGATCTGGTCCAGTGGAATCCCCAGCGCTGATAACCGTCGAATCTGCAGTACCGCAACTAGGTGTGCGGTGTCGTACTGCTTGTAGCCGTTGGAGAGCCGCTCAGGTTCTGGGAGTAGCCCGATCTGGTGGTAGTGCCGCACTGTCCGCACACTCACGTTTGCCAGCTCCGCTAGCTTGCTAGTGCTCCACGACATGGCGCTCCCCCAAACTGTCTCGATCGCCGACTGGGCCTTAGATTACGGGCCTCCGCCCCCGACAATGTTGCATATAACAGACCTTGTTCTGCTTTGATTTCGTTCGCCCCCGAGGCGCGGCCAGATAGTACGGTGGGCGGATGTCTGTCGAGATCACCTCTCCAGTTGCGTACGATGAGGTTCCCCCCGGTGAGTGGACACTCACTTAGCAGGATCATGTTCCTGCTGGAAGGATGTCCTTATGTCACCGCGCCCACGCCGGTCATTCACACCGGAATATAAAGTCGAGGCCGCGCACCGCGTCATCGATTCAGGCCGCACGATCGCGGAAGTAGCCCGCGAACT
>JAAYXN010000104.1 GCA_012515885.1 Rhodococcus sp. (in: high G+C Gram-positive bacteria) | reverse complement strand
CTGACATCGCGATCACCCAGGTGATTGACGAGAAACAGTACGGCGACGTGGTGGTGTCGCTAGTCGAGGTGGAGGTCACCGATCAGGTGATCGGGTATTTGCGCCGTCTTCCTGATGGAGAAGTTCTCGATTCGGTGCCCCTAGATATGCCTGCGCAGACGTTGCCGACGCGCGCCGTCATGTGCACGATGACGCCGGAGCTTCTCGCCGCGGTCGGGGTCGATGCGGAGCGTGTGCCCGGTGCGCTGCATGCTGCCGAACACGCGGCGATTGGGTTGTTGCCACTGATCGCCACGTGCGATCGCAGCGATATCGGTGGCGTCTCCACCGCGGTGCACGTCGATACGGAACTGCCGACCGTCTTCGTCTATGACGGGCATCCCGGTGGTGCGGGGTTCGCGGACCGAGGCCACGCCGAGATCAAACGTTGGTTGCGTGCAACGCGCGATGCCATCGAGGTGTGCGGATGCCGAGCGGGCTGCCCGTCCTGCGTCTACTCCCCCAAATGCGGAAACGGTAACGAACCGCTCGATAAGGACGGCGCCGTCCGAGTGTTGACGGCGGTGCTTGCTGCGCTCGGGTAGCGCGCGCCCTGAATAACTCGTCGCGCTGAACTACCGTTATCGGTGATGAGTGAGAGCCCGATGGATCCGACACCGGTCAGCGACGAGGACCGCGATCAGGTGACCAGGACGATAGAGAAAGCGCTGCGCGGCCCGGACCTTCCGGCGCTGACGACGGCGGTGCGGTCGCTCTCAGCCGACCATGCCGTCGACATCATGGAGCGTCTCGGGCACACTGATCGCGCCGTCCTGTATCGCATGTTGCCTAAAGACATGGCGATGGAGGTTTTCGAGGATCTCGATCCGAGTCTGCAAAAAGACCTGCTCGGCGCGCTGCAGGACGATGATGTCACGGCGCTGTTCGCGGATTTGGATCCTGATGATCGCGTCGAACTGATTGATGAGTTGCCTGCGACGGTGGCGCGGCGCCTGATGCAGGGTCTGCCGCCGGGCGAGCGGGAAATGACGGCGGGGATTCTCGGGTATCCGCAGGGCTCGATTGGTAGGCGGATGAGCCCGGAGTTTGTGGCGATCGACTGGACGTGGACGGTCGAACATGCTTTGGAGCGGGTGCGTCAGCGGCTCGATGATGCGGAGACGGTGTATTCGCTTCCTGTCAATGAGGGGCATCGGTTGTTGGTGGGCATGGTCAGTTTGCGTGACCTGCTTGGCGCTGATGCTGACACATTGGTGTCGTCGATTATGCAACCGGCGGTGTGGGCGCGGGCAACCGATAGTGCTGAGGAAACGGCCCGTGAATGCGCGGATTTGAAGGTTCTCGCGATGCCGGTGGTCGATAACGAAACCCGGATTGTGGGGATTTTGACTGTCGATGATGCGCTCCAGATTTTGGAGAGCGCGGACAGCGAGGATCAGGCCCGTATGGGTGGTGTGGAGGCACTGCGGCAACCGTATTTGGCGACGCCGGTGGGTGAGCTGGTGCGGTCACGGGTGGTGTGGCTGCTGGTGTTGGCGATTGGTGCGACGCTGACGGTGCAGGTGCTTGAGGTCTTTGAGTCGACGCTCAGTGAAGTGGTGGCGTTGGCGCTGTTTGTGCCGTTGCTGATTGGTACGGGCGGTAATACGGGTAATCAGGCGGCGACGACGGTGACACGTGCACTGGCGCTGGGTGATGTGGAGCCGCGCGATATCGCAAAAATCCTTGTGCGTGAGCTGCGTGTGGGTGTGTCGTTGGGGTTGCTGTTGGGGACAGTGGCTTTCGTGCTGACTGGGCTGGTGTATGACTGGCAGTTGGGGGCTGTGATTGGGTTGACGCTGCTGAGCGTGTGCACGATGGCCGCGACGGTCGGTGGCGCAATGCCCCTGGTAGCGAGGGCGATTCACGCTGATCCGGCGGTGTTCTCAAATCCGTTCATCACCACGTTCGTAGATGCGACGGGG
>JAAYXN010000103.1 GCA_012515885.1 Rhodococcus sp. (in: high G+C Gram-positive bacteria) | reverse complement strand
CGGCGAATCCACCCATTCACCATCTCGTCTGATCCGCCGCGTCGAGCCGAGTCGGAACGTCACGTAAGGCTTGCCCGAGGTAGTCAAGATCGGATTCGTCCCGGCATAGCCGACAACCGTCACGTAGGTTTCATTCATGTCCCCTCCTTCATCAGGTGGAAGGAGTGTGCTCGGCGGATTCACCTGTTTCAGCATGGATCTCGACCTTGCTGTGGACACCTGCTCCCTGGAGACGTCCTGTGTACCCCAATTCAACAGCGCGCCATCCTCTGTTCACCATGCAGCCCAATTGCCCAGTCAGCCTGGTGTGATGAGCGTCGACGTGCTGATCGTCGAAGACGAGACCGAACTTGCAGCTGCGACGGCCGAATACCTCGAAGCTGCTGGCCTCACCACACACCACTGCAGCACCGCGGAAGCCGCCCTTGAGTACCTCACTCGGTCAACCGCCCGTTTGGTCCTGTTGGATGTGGGCTTGCCTGGGATGAACGGGTTCACGTTTTGTCGATCAGTCCGCGCGAAAGCCTCGCTGCCGATTCTCTTCGTCTCCGCCCGCGGCGGCGACGACGACCAGATTCTCGCGTTGTCGGTAGGTGGCGACGACTACATCACCAAACCCTTTTCGCTCGCCGTCCTCTCAGCCAAGATCCGTCGAACACTCGACCGTGGTCTGACCACAGAATCGGCTGACTTTGACGATGGCCACCTCCGGATCGACGACGACGCCGGCCGGGTCTGGGTTGACGGAACAGAACTTCGCCTGACTGCCATGGAAGACCGCCTGCTGCGCCACCTAGCCCGCAATCGTGGCCGCGTCGTGACGAAGCAGAGCATCTTCGAACATGTTTGGGGGGAGCCGTTCACCTCTGACGGCACGCTGACCGTGCACATCCGACGGTTGCGGGCGCAGATCGAACCTGACCCCAACTCCCCCACATACATCAAAACGGTTTGGGGTCGCGGATACCTGTTCGCAGGTGGCGAGTGAAACGGCTCATCGCACTGCTGGCGTTACTCGCGGCGATTGCCGTCGGAGCGGCCTGGGCTGTCGCCGGAATCGCCAACCGGCCTGCCCCAGCAGCCGACGTCGTCGGACTGAACGACGCCGTCGCGAGTACTGCCGCGAACTGGCCATACCTGAAGCCTGCGGACTACGAGCCGGCAGTCACCGTGGTCGATGCGACCGGTCACGTCCTCATCGCAGGTACCGATCCGCTGCCAGATGCCCTGACCGCGGCACGCCATCACGCGCTAGCAGCCCCAGTCGTCGTCGACGACGAGATCGTGGCGACGGTGTACTACGCGGATGGTTCAGTCGCTGCTGAGGCGGCCGCTCGTCGCACACTCGCTACGACCGCAACCATCGCAATTGTGATCGGCGTACTGCTAGTCGCAGGCGTCGCCACTACCAACTACGTCCGCGTGGTTCGGCCGTTCGAACGGCTGCGCGACTTCGCCAGTGAGGTCGCTGGTGGGAATCTTGATGCCCCGCTGGCCATGGACCGGGGCAACGTCTTTGGTGCCTGGACCGAGAGCTTTGATCTCATGCGGAGTGAGCTTGCCGCAGCGCGGCAGCGCGAACAGGCCGTTGAGGAGTCCAAACGCACACTGTTGGCGCAGATCAGTCACGACATCCGCACCCCGGTCGCAACCATCGCCGCAACAGCCGAGGTGCTAGCCGCCAGCGAGGACGACGAAGCCAAGCTGACCCGACTCCACCTGATTGAGGCTAAGTCCGCGCAGATTGAAGCCCTCGTGGCTGACCTGTTTCGCGCCAACGAATCCGAACTTGCTGCGCTTCGCATCGAACCCACCGAATTCGCAAGCACTGACCTAGGTTCCATGCTCCGCGGAACGGTTACTTCGGTGCGCTTGGGGCCGATTCCACCCTGCGTCGTTCGCGCAGATCGGTTGCGTCTACAGCAGGTATTCGACAACATCCTGGCCAACTCCGAGAAGTACGCGGGCACCGACATCGACGTGACCTTTGCCGTAGACGAACTACTGCACGTGACGATCAGCGACGACGGTCCCGGCGTGGCCCCCGATGAACTCGAGATGATCTTCGGTCGCGGCGTACGCGGCTCGAATGTGGGCGATGTCACGGGCCACGGTCTAGGGCTATTCACCTGCGCATACCTCATGGATCGGATGGGTGGTTCGATCAGCGCACCCCCGACCGAACGGGGGTTCCAGATCGTTGTGGGCGTACCGCTGGCGTGATTTAGGGAAGATTTAGGAATCCAGAATGTCAACTGTCGCAGCGGTCTGCCTAGCGTCAAAAGTGACGCGAAAGGAGCATCATGACCACGCTGCTTGCCCCCAGATCCACCAAGACTGACCCCATGGCAGCCACCGCAATCATCACTACCGACAAGCTGTCGAAGACGTTCTCCAACGCCGGCGCGCAACAACACGTGTTGAAGAACCTCGACCTGGTTATCGAACAAGGCTCATTCACCGTCATCATGGGCCCCTCTGGTGCCGGCAAGTCCACGCTGCTGTATGCACTGTCCGGGATGGACCGTCCGACGCTCGGTTCGGTGACCTTCGACGGCCAGGTCATCTCCGAATACTCCGAAGACCGCCTGGCCCGATTCCGTCGAACCCACTGCGGGTTCATGTTCCAACAGATCTACCTGCTGGATTCGCTCAGTGTCATGGACAACGTCATGGCTGTGGGCCTGCTCACCAAGGGCCGCAGCGCCGTGCGCGAACGTGCCAACGAACTGTTCGACCTCGTGGGTCTGACCACCGCTGACCGCAAGAAGTTCCCGTCCATGCTCTCCGGTGGCGAAGCTGCCCGAGCTGGTTTGGTCCGTGGTCTCATCAACAATCCAACGGTGTTCTTCGCGGACGAACCCACTGGGCAACTGAACTCGGAGTTCTCTCGCGTCGTCCTCGACCTGCTCACGACCATCAACGCAAGTGGCCAAACCATCGTCATGGTGACCCACGACGTCAGATCGGCGGCTAACGGGTCACGCATCCTCTACCTGCGCGACGGCACCATCCAGGGTGAACTGGATCTGACCGGACTCGAATCTGCCGATCCGGCCCGCACCGAATGCACCGCCACCTTCCTGGCCGAAATGGGGTGGTGAACGTGACTGTCACCGGCCTGTTGATCCGCCGTCACCTGCGCAAACGGCCAGGTCAAACACTTGCCATAGCTGTCCTTACGCTGCTCGCCGCGATGCTTGCCAACACCGGAATGCTGTTGCTTCTCGACTACGGCGAGAACGTTGATCGCAAAGCCGCTGAATGGAACTCACCCGACGTGATGGCTGTGGTAGGCACAAGTCCGGCCATCGAAACGCTCGAGCAAGTTCTCACCGCAGACCCAAACGTCACCGACATTGAGTTGAGCCCGGCCGTGACCGCGGCAGCAACGCTCGACTACGGCGGTGTGGACATGTACAGCGCCGTAGCCTTCGTCGATATCGACGCCCAGCCACGGCTTGGCCAGTTCACCCAAATCAGCGAGCACCCCATCGACGTCGCCAACCCCGTGTGGGCACCGTCCGTCTTGGCGGCTTCCGGCAACTACGCCCTCGGGGATGCCATCACTTTCGACACTCCCACCGGTTCGTCAACCTTCCACATCCAATGTTTCATTGAGGATCTGTACGGCGGGGTGCCCGGGTGGGGTCTGTTGACCTTAGGGGTGCCGGACCTTGACGTCCAGGCGCCAGGGTTCGCGCCGACCACCTTGGTCAAAGTCAACGCGACCAACCCGCTTGAGGCCTCCCAGGCCCTCAGCGCCGCCATCAAGGTGGTCAATCAGCAACTCCCACCTCAGCAAGAACTAGTGGCGTGGTGGCAACACGACATGTCGGTTCTGAAGTCCGGGGCAATGATGTCTGCCTCGATCTACGTGGCCATCCTCGCCGCACTTGCCGTGATCGCCGTGTCGGTTGCCGCCGTCGTCATTCGGTTCGTGCTGCGCAACCTACTCGCGACAGATATCACCGCAATTGGGGCGCTTCGCGCTGCGGGATTCACGACTGCTGGAATCGTGGGTTCGCTCGTGGCTCCGTACGCCCTGCTCACTGCGGTAGCGTCCCTTGCCGGGGTTGGCCTGTCCTACCTGCTTATGCCAGCCGTCGAGACCTCATTCCATGCACAGAACGGACTCACCTGGGAAGCCGAGTTCTCACCTACGGCAGCGGCCCTCACGAGCGTGGCAACCCTGTGCCTGGTTCTAACCGTTGCCGGACTGGCTGCGGCCCGAGTTCGGAAGACGACGACGGTTGCGGCCCTGCGAGGCGGCATTGCCACGCATTCGTTCCGGCGCACCTACCTGCCGCTGGAGTCGACGCGCGGATCACGTAACGTACTGCTCGGCCTCAAGACGGCGCTTCAGCAAGTCCCACAGAACGCCACGATCGTATTGACGATCTCGGCAACCGCACTTGCGGCAGTGTTCGGCATTGGAATGGGCCGAAACCTCCTGGGCGACAGTGACAAGGCAACTGAATTGCTTGCCGGCAAACTCGAAGACGTCTCCGCCGTCGTCAAGCTTGATGCCGATCCTGACCAGATCCTCGCGGGCATCGCAGCGCTACCGGAGGTCACCGACGCTTACTTCGCCACAACAACTACCCACAACGTCGACGGTCTCTCCATCGGATTCCAGGTGAGTCCTGACCCCGACGCACACGCAACAGATCCCGTCG
>JAAYXN010000102.1 GCA_012515885.1 Rhodococcus sp. (in: high G+C Gram-positive bacteria) | reverse complement strand
TACCGCCCGCAGTTCTACTTCCGTACCACGGACGTTACGGGCGTCGTTACCCTCCCCGAGGGCACCGAGATGGTTATGCCTGGCGACAACACTGAGATGTCCGTCAAGCTGATCCAGCCGGTCGCTATGGACGAGGGCCTGCGTTTCGCAATCCGTGAGGGTGGCCGTACCGTCGGCGCCGGCAAGGTCACCAAGATCATCAAGTGATTTTGGGCCTCGCGCTCACGTGAGGACATGATCAGCCTTTAGGGCGGGTTGTTTTCTCGCGATAGCTTCGAAGCGGCGTTCACCCTTCACGGGGTGGGCGCCGCTTCGGCGTATCTAGGGGCGTCACCGGTACCGACCCTTCCCGCATGCATTTTTTACTCGTGCATGCGCAATTGCCGATCCGGGAAGACAAACCGCATGCGGGAAGATCCCCAGCTTCTCCCTGTTGTCACGTTGAACAGGGGTTTCGGGGGCCTGTGACTTTCGTCCTTTTCAGAGGGTTTGTCCCCTCACGTAAACTAGTTGAGATTGACATGGGCGCGAAGTGGCTGTGCGCCGTACAAGACGCCGCGTTGGGCGTCCGAAGGAGCAGTACCTCTCGTGCCTACTACCCCCTCCGCCAGCTCAGTGCAGGCGTCGGCTGCGTTAACGCGCGCTGACGCAGCGCGGGCGTCGGCGCATACGCAAGCACCGCAGTCAGTTGCGCGTGTTGACGCGCCGCAGCAGAAGCCGCGTTACGGGTGGGTTGATCTCGCTAAAGGTGTGTCCATCGTCTTGGTGGTGCTCCTGCACACCACTAACTTCATGGTGGGCCGCGGTCTCGCTGATCCGATCTGGCACGAGTTCAATGCCTACGCGCAGCCGATCCGCATGCCTCTGTTCTTCTTCGTCTCCGGACTGTTTGTCACTTCCGCGATGTCCAAGCCGTGGGGTGAAGTGCTGCGCCGTCGGGTCGCGCCCCTGGTCTACATCTATGTGTTGTGGACGCTACTGCGGTTCCTCTATTTCACGTTCCTGCCCGAGACCAGTGGTACCGCGGAAGCGGCGTACTGGTGGAAGCCGCTGGAAGCCGCGCTGCGTCCAGATAGCGGAATGTGGTTTATCTACGCTCTCGCTGTCTTTACCGTCGCGGCGCGGGCCCTGCGTTCGGTATCACCACCCACCCAGTTGGCGGCGGCGGTAGCGCTCGCTGTGGTGTCTCCGGAGCTGGAATTCGACAGCTGGGCGTGGCACAACATGCTGTCGTACTTCGTGTTCTTCCTGCTCGGCGCCTACCTTGCGCCGCTGGCCCATCGAGTCGCGACGGGCTCCACCGTTCCGCGCATGGCTGCCGTAGTGGCCATTTTCGCTGGAGTGTCGATGATCTTCCGCGACAGCGACGTCCTACGCAGCTACACCATCGCGACCATCGCACTGAGCATGCTCGGCCTGGTCACCGGTGTCCTGTTGATGGGCCGGATCGGCGAACTGCGGGTGCTTGAACCGCTGCGCTGGCTCGGCCGCCGCACACTACCGGTGTTCCTCATGCACGAAATCGTGTTGGGCACCGTCATCGCAGGTCTCCTCGGAATCGGTGTTGGCCTGGCCGTCGGTCAGCGCATACCGGCCGGTCCGCTCGTAGTGACCGCGATCGCCGTGGCGGCCTCGGTGGGTATCCACCGGGTGGTGCTGCGGGCCCGTCAACCGTGGCTTTTCACCCTGCCGGATCGGTTTCTGCGCTAGCTGTTAGGCGTCGATAGTGAGTTCACTGTCTTCGTGATCGCGCCGCGGCTGCCCGCTCGTAGGCGCAAGGTGCAGACGCACAGACACAGCAAGTACTTCACCCGCGGTGACGTCCGCGATCCAGTCCGCTTGGCCTTCGGCGGTCTTGGTGAAAGCAACCACGTCAATCCCGGCACTGGCGATCACCGTCAGCGAAAGAGTCGGCAGTCCGCGTTCAATGAGTGCCCGTCCACGCACCGAACGCACCCCAGGGAACGTTCGCAATTCGGCGGCCAAGCCGTCCGCGAGTGCCTGTGGGTCGACGGTTAACGCGACAGGTGAGACCGCAGAATGCCCTACGCCCTGTGCTGCGGGGTCGCGGGTACCGAGTTGTAGCGCGTGTGGTCGACGGCGCGTCAGATCCAAAGCGAGAAGCACCGCACTGAACACGATGGCGGCCACCAGGACCGCGGTCAGCAGCCACGGCCACCAGGTGAACGTGGGAACCGACGCGGTAACTTCGCGGTCGTAGCGCGAGACCCACTCACGCACCAGGGGCACCTCAAACTTCCAGGCCAGCGCATAGGCGGCGACGCCGATCAGGATGAGGCCGACGATAAAGACAATGACCCGGTTGAGGGTGGCGAGATTGCGGCTCACGATCTCACCTTGACCCGCAGGGTCGGCGTCGAACCGAGTTGACTTAGCCCCGGCTCCACGGCGATACGCACCGCCGCTTCAATGTCAGCGACCTTATCGCTGCCCGCGTCGTGTGCGGTGACATGAACGGTGACCCGCTTGGGTGTCACCGTGGTGCGTGCGGCAGCGACACCGGGCACGGCAGCAGCGTGGCTGCTGGTGGTGCGCGCGACATCGGTGGGGCGCATCCACACCACCGGTGCTCCCGCGGACGCGGAGATGGGGACGTGGGTGCGGGGCCGTGGTTTTATCGCCGCAACGAGGAGAACGGTTCCCGCAGCAGCGCACGCCACAATGACCGGAATGATCCACTCGGACCAGTGCAAACGGGCCGCCCATTCAACGGTGTTGCGGATCCACGGCGCGCCATCGAATGCGTTGTGGAAGATCAGTAGCTCGCGTGCCGCAACCACTGCGAGGCCGATCACCAGCAGTGCAATGATCACGGCCGCGGGAACCGCGGCGGGCACTGCTCGCGGAGTACGCGGACGTAGCCGCGCCGCTGAACCGGTGGATGCGCCGTCCTCGGTTGAGGTGGAGAGTGGCGCGTCAGTCTCAGAACGTGCGGGGAAGGCATCAGCAGTGTTCGGGTCGAGCGCAGCCTGGTTGGCAGATTCCTCCACTGACGTGCCAGCAACGACAATGTTGAGTTCGTGAACCGGCAAGCCAATTAGGTCCGGGACACTGGTTTCGATAGCGGTCCGCAGCCGCACACCGACGTCGTCGATGCGGCTGGGCCATGCGAGCGTCACATACAGGTTGATTGCGACAGCTTCGGTACCGACTGACACGTCTGCGCGCGGCAAGCTGCGCCCGGTGAAACGGCTCAACCCATTACCTGAGCGAGACACTCCCGGTACCTGCGCGGCGGTAAGGGTGACGATCTTGGTGATCGCCCGCTCTTTGATGACGAGGTCGCCGCGCGAACCTGGGTCAGCCACGACCACGATTGTGGAGCACGGCACCGAGGTCGATGCGTCCGTCACGGTGCGCGCCGATAGCAAGCCCGACGCCACCGAGCAGGATGGCGAGGATGAACCCGGTAAAACCGCCGGTGATCGCGGCAAGCGCAAGCAACAAACCGGCGAGCAATCCGAGTGCGCTGTTACTCATACTTCCAGTTCTCCCAACTATCAGATGCTTCTCACCCGAATTGGGCTAGTGCACCCGCGGCTTGTTGTCGCCGTCATGGGTGTCGATCTCGTTGGGCAGGACGACGTCGTAGACCGTGATGTTGACTTCGGTGACTTCAAGGCCCGTCATGGATTCGACCGCCGCGATCACGTTGCGTCGAATACCGACGGCAAGTTCGTGCAGCGCCACCCCGTATTCGGCAACGATCCCAATGTCGATAGCGGCCTGCTTCTCGCCCACTTCGACGGCGATGCCCTGAGCGTGATTGATGCGGGCACCGGGAACCTGGTTGCGCAGTGCACCGACCGCGCGGGCGGTGCCGCCACCGACATCGTGGACACCACCCACTTCACGTGTCGCGATGCCGGCAATTTTTGCGACAACAGCGTCGGCAATCGTGGTGGTGCCCTGAGTGCTGATCAGTTCACCGCCGTGACCTGGACTGAAGCGTCCGCGAGCAGTGTCGTCGTCGCTGGTCATGAGTGCTCCTCGTTCTATCGCTATCCCTAGAGTTCTAAGAGTAGTGACACTGAGTTCCAAGAGTAGTGACACCGGCGGCGTTACGAAGCCCACGCGGTCGAACTTGTCGTGTTGGCGCTAGATTCGAAGGGTGATTGTCGCGCTTATCGATTCCGGCCTCGGCTTGCTGCCGACATCGGCGCGGCTGCGCACGCTGCGTCCTGATCTGGATCTGATTTTGGCGTTGGATCCCGATGGTGCGCCGTGGGGGCCGAAATCGCGTCCGTGGGTGGTGGATCGGGTGTTGGCTGCGGCGCAGCTTTCCCTCGATGAGGGGGCTGAGGCGATCGTGTTGCCGTGCAACACCGCGAGTGTCAGTGCGCTTGATGAGGTGCGGGCGCATGTCGGTACGGGTGTTCCCGTGGTGGGGACGGTGCCCGCGATTAAACCAGCTGCTGCGCAGCACTCTTCGGTCGCAATTTGGGCGACGGCTGCGACGACAGCTAGCGACTATCAAGCCGAGTTGATCCGCCAGTTCGGTGGGGACAGCGACATTGTGGGGGTGGCGTGTCACGGTCTTGCTGATGCGATTGACCGTGGCGATCGCTACCGGATTGAGGTGGCGGTGGAGGCGGCGGCCGCAGCTACCCCGCCAGGCATCGAAGCGGTTGTTTTGGGGTGCACGCACTATCCGCTTGTTGCGGATGTGATTGCGGAGCATCTGCCGGAGGGCACTCAGCTGTTTGATAGCGCAGACGCCGTTGCGGCCCAGACGATACGTCGGCTC
>JAAYXN010000013.1 GCA_012515885.1 Rhodococcus sp. (in: high G+C Gram-positive bacteria) | reverse complement strand
GGAACTCAATTTGCGGCACACGTTCGAGGGCATGGGGCGCACCAGCGAGGAGACCTCGCATCAGCGTGATGTGTCCAGTGGGGTGGCCGACGGCTCCAACCAGCACGGCGCCGTCACGGGCGACCACGCCGGCCACGTCGTTGCGCACCGGTTCATGCTCGACCAGGGCCTGCACAACCTCTTCCCGCAGAACGGTAACTTCAACACCAGCGCCTACAAGACGATGGAGAACGAGTGGGCGGCTCTTGTGGCAGACGGGCTTCAGGTGGAGGGCACGGTGGCGTTCGACTTCTCCGCTGACAACCGAAGACCCGATGTCGTCAAAGTCGAATTCGAAGGTCTGGACGATGGTGGAGCTGTGGTCTTCGAACCGACAGAAGATCCCTACTTCATCAATGAATCCGGCCAGCCCTACGATCGAACGTACCGGTAAAGGAGACGCAATGAAGGTATCGCTCGCGGTTGTTGATGAGTTCGCCCACGAGTTGGTCGAGGCCGTCACCAATGACCCCAAAATTCTCCGAAAAGGCCCGTTCCAGGGATATTCGATACTGAGCTACTACGCGGATTCGATGGTCCTCACCACGACGAGTGGATACAACGACCACGAAGCCGCCGCGCAATGCAATCTCAAGATCCCAACACGAGACGTACTCACGAGAATCGTGGAAGGGACCTGGTTGCATCACCGGAGCGATCAACCGGGAGTCCCCAACGCCGCGACCATCTCGTTCGAACCGGGGCAGACTGACATGCTCGTCCATTACTACACCGGCGAAGAGGCCCTCCCCTGGGAAGTCACCGACGGCAATCGTCAGCAGATTCGCGAGAAGCTACGCCCTGAATCGATCCAGCCCCCTACCAACCTTGAGTGAACCGGAAGTTGGAAATCACCGACGCGAACGCGACGGTGCTCTTCACCTCTCTGGCATCGAGCTGATCCGACCAAGACCCAGGACCGGCATCCCTCCGAACCGACGTCCCCCCTCGGCCGGTGGGAGCTGACCGACTTCCGGAAGTTACCCGGTGATCTTCCGTGACACCTCGACATACGCCGAGGCCAAGTTCACCGCCGCCTCCGGAAAACGAATCGGCGGCGCTTGTTGGCGACAGCCAACGAGGGGAAGAGGGAGCTCAACCGGCCCTTCCGGTTCCGGAGTGCGTAGCGGGGATCCGGCGGTGATGCAGTGAGGCACAAGATGTAGGGGTCCTGGGGCGTGTGAAGATGCAAGTTCCTACACCAGAACTTCACTTCCCCAGGACCCGTCTTGAACGCTACCGCCAGCCTGCTTGCCGACACCATCTGCCGCACCGTCGAGCTCGGAGTGACGATCACCGACGCCGCTGTGCTTGATGATCAGACGCACTTGTTCTGCTCCCCGGTCCAAGCCGATCCGACCTGCCTTGACTGCGGTGAGCAGGCTCGTCTCCGCGATCATGTTGAGCGTCGGCTCACCGACCTTCCGATCGTGGGGCACCCGACCAAGCTGCACGTGCGCCTTCCCCGCTTTGTCTGCGACAACCCCGCCTGCGAAACGAAGATCTTCCAGCTGCGATTGCCAAAGCTGGCCGAAGATCGAGCCAAGACCACCTTCCGCTGCACCCGCTGGATCCTGCAGCGACTAGCGATCGACCGCACCAGCGTGGCCGCCGTGGCCAAGGCCCTGGACGTGGGCTGGGACCTGGTCAATGACCTGGCCCTGTCGAAGATCCGCGACATGGTCTACGACCAGCCCGACCACCTCGACGGAGTCCGAATTTTAGGCGTCGACGAGCACAAGTGGAAGCACGTCCGCGGCGACGGGACCAGTTCGTTTGTCACCGTCCTGGTGGACCTGACCCCGGTCGTGGATGGCACTGGTCCAGCCCGGTTGTTGGACATGATCTCCGGGCGTTCGGCGAAGGCCCTGACCGACTGGCTCGATGACCGTGACCAGGTATTTCGTGACCGTATCAAAGTAGTGACCATGGACGGGTTCGCCGGCTATCACTCGGCCGCCGCCAACGCGGTTCCCGAGGCACGCACCGTCATGGACCCCTTCCACGTGGTCCATCTCGCGGCCGAGAAGCTCACCCTGTGCCGGCAGCGGGTGCAGCAGGAAACCACCGGGCACCGCGGCCGCTCCGGCGACCCGCTGTACGGGATACGGCGGACGTTGAACACCCGCGCCAGCCTGCTCAAACCCAAGCAGAAGATCCGACTCTGGGAAGCGTTCACCGCGAACACCGCGCACGCTGCGGTGGAGGTGATCTACGGCGTCTACCAGCAACTCATCACCGCCTACGAGGCCTCCGGCAAACGCGAGGGCAAGATCGCGATGTACAAGCTCCTCAAGTCCATCCGCAGCGGCGTACCGAAGGAGTTGTCCGAGCTCGCGCAGCTCGGGCGGTCGTTGTGGAAACGCCACCGCGAGATCCTGGCCTACTTCGACGTCGGCGCCTCCAACGGGCCCATCGAAGCCATCAACGGACGCCTCGAGCACCTCCGCGGAATCGCTCTGGGCTTCAGAAACCGCAACCACTACATCTTGCGGTCACTCATCCACTCCGGC
>JAAYXN010000101.1 GCA_012515885.1 Rhodococcus sp. (in: high G+C Gram-positive bacteria) | reverse complement strand
GGCGTCCTCACCGTGAATATCGAGAACACGCATCCCCGCAATATCGGTGGATTCATTAAGTCCTGCACGGTCGACCGGGTAGGACTCAAACACCGTGAGGGTGTCAAAGAGTGCGCCAATCCCCGTCGCGTCCTGGATCTCCGCGAGCCCGAGATGGTGGTGGTCGAGCATCGCGCTCTGCTGAGCTTGCACCCTGGTCAACAGTTCCGCGAGCGTTTCCGACGGGTCCAACTGCACCCGTACCGGGAGCGTATTGATGAACAGGCCCAGCATCGATTCAACGCCGTCCAGTTCAGGCGGTCGACCTGAGACGGTCGCGCCGAAAACTATGTCGTTCCGGCCGGTGAGCGTCGCGAGTGCGACGGCCCAGGCGGTCTGCACCATTGTGTTGATGGTGACGCTGTATTCACCGGCGACGCGCTCAAGGCGTGCGGTGGTCTGTGCATCGAAACGCACATCGACTGGACTTGCCGCAACCGCATCTTCCGCACCAATATCGGTGCGCGCACCGGCTACCAGGGTCGGCTCGTCGAAGCCGTCGAGCATCTGCTGCCAAGCTGCCTGAGCCTGCTCATCATTCTGGTGGCTGCGCCACGTCAGGTAGTCGCGGAATGAGCGCGGCGTCGGCAGAGCTGTAGCGTCGGCATCGGTGGCATACAGCGCGAGAAGCTCACGAACAAACAGTGGGGTTGACCAACCGTCGAGCAAAATATGGTGGTTGGTGATGACGAGTCGATACCTCTGCGGCTCCAGTCGCATGAGGAGGAAACGTACGAGTGGCGGCCGCGCCATATCGAACCCGGCCTGCTGCTCGGCGGCAGCTTCACGCTCAGGTCCGCGAACACGTCGAGGATAGTCTGCTTCCGTAAAATCGATGTAGCGCCAACCAATTTCAACGCCTGGGTCAATGATCTGGACGGATTCACCAGAGTCAGCGGTGGCAAAAGCTGCCTTCAACTGAGGGTGTCGATCAAGCAGCGTTTGGCCGCTACGACGCAGCCGGTCCGGATCAACATCGCCGGCAAGCTCCGCCGTCAACTGCACGGTGTAGACGTCGGTGTGCGGGTCTGCGAGCGACGCGTGGAACAGCAAACCCTGCTGCAGCGGGGACAGCGGCCACATATCTGTCAGCGTCGGGTAGGCGCTTTCCAATGTGTCGATGTCTGCTTGGCTCAGCGTTGTTAGGGGCAAGTCGGATGGGGTGAGGCCACCTGTGTGCGGGTCCTGCGCATGCTGGGCCAACGCGGTCAGCGCCTGGACCCACAGGTCGGCAAGCTCACGCACATCGGCCTCGTCGAGGACGTCGCGCAGATACGAGAACGTGGCGCGCAGCGAACCGCTGTCCTCGACGCCGTCATGCGCAGCAGAGACAACCGCATTTATGTCGAGCACTGCCGCCGCCGCCATGCCGTCGTCGCTTGTGCCTGTAATCGCCAGGTCTTGATCTGGGGTAAATGGCCCGCGATCGGCGGGTATCTGGATGCGACCCAGGTAGTTAAATCCGATCTGTGGACGCTCGAATTCTGCTAGGGCAGAGCCGGTTTCGTCATTCAGGTAGCGCAGTAGCCCGTAGCCGATGCCGTGATCGGGTACGGCAGCAAGCTGTTCCTTGATGTTCTTGACGGCGCGTCCTGCGTGTACGCCACCACCGAAAGCGTCATCGAGATCGATGCCGGCAAGACCCAGTCGCATCGGATAGACGGTGGTGAACCAGCCGACAGTGCGGCTGATGTCGGCCCCAGGTAGCGCTGATTCTTCGCGGCCGTGCCCCTCAAGGTTGAGGAGGGTGTGCGCACAGCGTGTACCGCGGCGCTCACGCCAGCGTGTGACAGCCATTGCAAGCGCGGTCAGCAGCCCCTCGTTGGCACCGGCGTGATACTTGCCTGCCAGTGTCGTCAATACCGCGTCAGTGACGTCTGCGGGCACATCCACCCGAATATCGTCAGTACCGGAAACGGTGTCGAGGGCGGGATCGAGGCGTCGTGAGCCAAGAACCGGATCGTCACCCGCCAGCATGTCGCGCCACAAATCAAGCTCTGCGCGACGCTCCTGCGTGTTGGCGCTATCGGCCAGCCCGTGCGCCCACCTGCGCAGCGACGTATATTCGCCTGTCATATCGACGCCTGTACCGGCCGCCGCGGCGCCCCATGCCAATCCCAAATGGGGAAGCAGCAGACGCCACGAGACACCGTCGATAGCCAGATGATGAATGACAACGAGGAGACGGTCAGCGCCAGGAACACCGGTGCGCAGATGCACTAGGCGCACCAGCTGGCCCGACGTCGCGTCGATGCTGTCGGCAGCTGCTTCCAGGAGGCGCCGCGCGTGTGCGAGCCGCGCAGCTTCAGGTGCGTCACTATCCCAATCCACCACGCGTACCGCATCGCGCGGATCGATCGCACTGTGCGGCAGCACTTCCCAATG
>JAAYXN010000100.1 GCA_012515885.1 Rhodococcus sp. (in: high G+C Gram-positive bacteria) | reverse complement strand
TATGCCGGTGCCTGGGTAGCGCGGCACCTTCGCAAACCATGACGGCGGCACATCTTGTCGGACTGCATCTATATGGTGTGCATCAATCAGCACAATCGCACGGCGATTTCCCGTCGTGCTGCGAGAAGGGGACCAGGTGCCGCAGGCCGCTCAATGGATTCCGTCCGGCGATTATCAACTCAGCATCGGTGACGACGGAAAAATCATTGCCCGTAACAAGGCAGGGAAACCGCTCAAGTCGGTGCCCGCGAAAGTCAAAAAGGCCGACGCCTACCTCGAACTCGATCAACTACGCGATTTCCTGGCCCGCCACGACATCGAGGCTGGCGCTCAGGTGCAGCGCTGGCTACTCGACGGCCTACCCGTTCCCGCAGCGCTTATCGGAGAACTGTGGGCTGATACTGCGTGGCGGTCCTGGCTCACAGACTTGGTCATTGCCACCGAGGACGACGGCGCCCTGCAACTACACGGATTCCTCCGTGAGGTGACGAAAACCGATGCGGGCGTGCAGCTTGGCGTCGTGGATCTGGATGGCGAATCCGACACCGTCGACGCCGCACAAGTTCGGATCCCGCACCCGGTGCTGTTCGGCGACGACCTCGACGAGCTACGTGAATTTGCCGTCGACCTGGGCCTCACTCAGGGTTTCGACCAACTACAGCGGCAGGTCTTCGCTAGGCCCGAGAACCTGGCAGGCAAGGGCGTCGACACCTTCACAGACGCCGAGTTCGACGAGATTCGCTTCGTTGCTGGCCGCGCAAAAACCCACGGCTTCGCTGTTCAAGGTGGCTACGCGGTGTGCCGGATCATCGAGAACGGCCTGCGCTACCAAGCTCGCATCTGGATCGGCGAGGGCGCTCCCGAAGCAATGACCATGCTCGGAGAGCTGATCTGGGTGCACGACGACGTGACCCTCGCGCTCTCAGATGTTCCCCCTGTTGCCTACAGCGAAGGTATGCGCATGGCCACAATCCTCTACGCAGGCCGCAAGATTGAGAAGGATGGCGACCAGTGAACCAACTCGAAGAAGCTGGGGCTGTTCTGCCCGAACCGGGTGAGCACACCACACCACTAGTTGCGCGCGGCTACTCGCATTCTGTGCTCGGCGATCGCACTGTTGTCCGTCTCGTCGGTGAGTCGATTGTTCCCGCTGAGGACGCGATGCTCGATGTTCTTGGCCTCGAACCGGTCTCTGCTGCACCTGTCGGCCACATTCGTCGCCGCACGATCGGTTTCCCCGCGTGGCCGATCATCATTGATCCCGCGAACGCTCGATACGCGATCGCCGCAGCCGCCGATCTGCAACGCGCCCGAAAACTGGCGTCGACGTCGGCCAACTTGGCGAAGGAAGCCATTTCGGCGGCGGCCAACACCCTGGCTGGTTCGGCCCCACACTTTGTGCCCACGTTCCTCGAAGAGGCGGGCCGCATCTTTACTGATGCCGAGTCGCCGACGTATGCCGCGCAGATGTTTGCCCTCGCCCGTGAGGCTGAGGCCGCGCACGCCTTGCCCGTCGACGAAGACCGCCATCGAGAAGCGTTCTTAGAGTTTGCTTTCGCCGGTGCAGTCTCTGTCAAAGCGCTCAGTGCTGAAGCACGCAGGCTCGCTGCTAGCCACGATCCGCAGACGGCGCATGAAATGTTGACGACGTTGGTGGTCCGCCGGATCAAGGGTGGATTGCCCCCATACACGGCCATGCGTAAAGACCTCCGGAGGTCAGCGAAGGCGGCGGGGCTCGACGACGCCCAGCAGACTCGCTCACTGATCGCCGAGATCATCGATATTCCCGCCCTGGCTAACGCGAACGCTGGATTCTGGCGTGAATACCGCTCCGCGTTCGTTGACGCAGCGAGCGCGAACCCGGAGGTTGCGGACAAACTGCTGGCCATAGCGCCGAGTTCGGTGGGTCTCGACGACTGGCTCGAACTACTTGAGCAGGTCGGTTGCCCGGACCGGCTCCGCACTCCGGGATACCCGGCTGCCAATTGGATACAGGTGATTTGCAAGCGGGCCGCCACTCACCGTTGGGGCCGCACCGATGATCAGACCCGTCTGCGGGCACTGCTCGACGACCCGCAGATTCGGGAAAACCTCACCGCTGGCACCGAACCGGTGACCTTGCCTCTGGTGGCCGGTGCCCGACAGCTGCAACCAGCGCTGATTGACACTCTCATCGAGATATTTGGTGATCGAATCGTGGAGGTATCGGCCCGCTTCCAGCCCGATATCAACTTTGATTTGTGGTGGGATCATCGTGAGACCAGTGGCGAGCTGCGTCACCTGGTTGGCTACGAGCCGCTCAGGACGGCGTTGATCGGCGGCATGCGCAACTTTGCTTCTGGGCATTGCGAGCAGGTAGTAGGTGGTTCCTACATCGTTGTCAGTGCCGAGGCGTCCGCCGCGATCCTGGCGTGCCCGGGCACTGCGTATGCACTGAAAGCGTATGTGGCACGGGAAGTGTCTGCTCTGAGATCGGGCGATGGGCTGACGGCCCCCGAAATGGTACGCATCGGTGACTGGCTGCATTACCTAGCACGTCCAGAACTCGCCGAGTTCTTGGTTGATGAGTTCGCCGCGCTACGCCAGGCTATTGACCCGGCCACGTTGGTCGAACACAACCTGCGGTTGGGGTCGGTGGGTGAATTGCATTGGCCCAACGTCACTCCGCAACTCGTCAAGGTAAAAGGCGCTCCCGACAAGCGCGCAGTGCACGAGAGCTGGCCGCTCATCGGCCTCTCCAACAAGGGGAGTTGCGAGTTCTATGACCGTGCCGGAAATGTGGTTGCCGAATTCACGCATGGGCATACCACGACTTCGGATGGCACACACTTTGTTGCGGTTCCGGTCGGTGAAGACCCCAATGACATCGACATCGCATCCTGGTGGCGCAACAAGCACTATCAATCCGACTACGCCTGGTCGTCGGCGCCGACAGATGTTCATAGCACCGAAAAGGGCTGGTACAACTCTCCGGAACAGATGACGCTCCCCGTCACTGGCGGCAGGCTCGTGGGAGCCGGGGCGCTGGTACAGCCGGGCGGATCTATCGAACCACTGCTGTCCAATGAGTATCGAGTGTTGACGGACGGCAGCCGAGTGTGGGGTGTTACCCACTCCGGAGGCATCGTCGAACTCGATCCGGAAACCGGTGCGAAGGTCGGAACATCGTGGCCCACTTGGCTTTCTGCTGCTGCGGAACAGCTTGACACGCAGTGGACCCTATCGACGGGGTCGGTGTCCATGTACGTCGTTGACGGAGTAGTCGCAGGTTCGGCGGCGTGGTACAGCGGCGACTACTACGACACCCGGTGGAAAATTGCCACTGCGGCAGGCACCTGGCACGAGTTACCGGCCGGTGTGGCGGGTCAGTGGTACTACCCGGCGCGGGTCGTCACCGCTCCGGGCGGTCGGGACTGGCTGATCACCCGCGATGGCGGCGTCATCGATGCACAGACCACGCAGACCATTGTCGCCGCCAACGACGGTGCAGCGTGTATGCCGACATGGAGCTGGCCGCTGTTGACGCCAGTCGCGCCGGAATCTGGGACCGCGCTGCGCGGAGTGACACGTCTGCAGGCGCAGAAGCTGGTGGACGCGCATGCCAGCGCACCGGAAACACTGCCTACTGCCGTTGCTGACTTCCTGGGACAGCCGGTCGATTCCGCCATCGTGCCCGTCGTGACAACTTTGGTGGCTAATGCTCTCAAGCAGGGCAAGCGCCTATCCGCAATGATCGACCCGCCGGAGCGTATGGCTCTCGCGCGCCCGAATACCAACCAGGAAGGTGTCTACGACACAAGCGGCGCGTCAGAGGCGTTGAAGCGGGCTGTTCAACTGCGGTGGGCCGGTGACCTGTGGGGCGGTGCCCGGTCGATCGCGGATATCTCGGAAGCCGCTGGAATGCTGGGCTTAACCAGCAAAATCTCGGCCACTCACTACCGTCGCGATCACCGCCAGTGGGATACCGAGCATTGGCCGCTGCTGATTGGCAGATTCCCAGCGCTGGCAACGATCGCGGCCGGCCCCCTTGCCGAAGACTCCGAGCGACGCGCCCTCGCCGATGTGTTGCAGGTGTTCGAGGATGGCGGATTTGGTCACGCAGAGGTCTTCGCACGCAGGCTCACCAAGCCAAAGGGAGTCGATGCAGGGCTAGTGGCTGATAACGAGGTGATCGTCGTGCGGACCAGCGGCGCCTCGTACTACAGCACGGTACGCGCAGGCTGGTACAGCGTCGGGGTGGGAACTCCGAAAGCACTGCTGGACAACGCCACAGCAGAAGAGACAGTCTCTGGAAACCGGACCGGGACGACGGGGCTGCGCGCGGCAGTGGCGGCGACCGTCGGGCGATCTGACGAGATCGTGAAGCTGTTCGATGAGGCCGATTGGGAGAAGTTCGCCGCCATCACCAACACCTCTGCGGGCGTTGGTCGCATCCTCCTCGGCGTTGGTGCGGCCCGCAATCGTTGGGGCTACGACCTCGATAAGGACGCCCGCGCGAAGCTGGGTGTCTCGACCACTGATGTCCGCACCGCGCAGACGGTGCTGAAAGACATCGACGAACTCGCGATGCTCGATATTCTCGCGGCCGCGTGTCCGTCTGATCCGGCTGCGCTGAGTACTACCGGGCTCGACGTGGTAGCCGCTGCGGAGGCGCTATGCCGAATCCTCGGCGGCCCCATGCCGATCGGAGTCGACGTGCTGCTTGCTGCGAGCAACGAGATCGACGCCGCCGATGCGGTGGCAACGTTGGTCAGTGATCCCGAGCGTGCTGGCCGCGCTCTCGCGTCCACGTTGGAATCAGTCAATGCATGGCAGCATAAGCAGGCTATCCACAGTCTTTATGCCGCTCTCGCGTGGCTGTGTTATCGCCTTCCGGGTGATTCACCGGTACGTGTCAACGCACTGGCGGCGGCTGCGAACATTGACGAGCATGTGTCCACGGTAGGGGTGTCCGTGATGCTCGGTTCGGTTCCTCCGGAACGGGTTGGGCACGTGTTTGGGCTGGGCGAGATAGGCAAGACCTACAGCGGCCGCCACGGCAATATCGACATTGCTGCTGGCCACTACTATCTCGACGTGTCGGTCCGCACGGCTGAGCTGACCGACCATGACATCGCCACGCTGTACTCATTGATGGACCCTTCCGGGGATTATGACCATCACCGGCAATTGGTCGAGTCGGCGGTAACGTTCGCGCGGGCTGGCTTGGGGCAACTCGCTGACATGCTGTCCACCGCCCCTATCGCCGCGGGTGAACTACGTGATCCATTGGTGTCAGCACCGGAAGTGGTAGCCGAAATTGCCGCGGCACAGGGACTTTCCGAAGACGCCGCGCGCTACTACCTGCAGCTCCTCGCGTTGCCCGATCCCACGGATCTACAGGTGAAGCGTTGGAACTCGTGGACCCCGGCTCGGCTCAAAAAAGCCATTGCGGAACTGGAGTCGGCCGAGCTGGTAGTGACGGGTAAACGTACGCGCGCTGGACGATCGGTCTTCCTGCCCGGCGGCTGGATCGCCTACACCAAAGGCTCGTTGCCGCTGGAGCGGTGGAAGGCGCCACTGTATGGCCTCGATCCCGCGCCGGAACGGCCGGAACCACCGCTGACAATGGTGCTGCCGCAAGTTGATGTCGCCACGCTGTTCCGTCAGACCTGGAAGCGATGTGTCGACGGCGATGTCCCCGGATACGCCGACGTCGCGGCCGTCGTCGGAAAGAAGGGCACCCGATGAGCAGTGACCTGATCAGCAGTAACCCCGAGATTGCGCGGCAGATCGACCCGCCCGAAATCGCTTTTGCCGATGAGCTTGCGTTCCTCGCTGTCTACGACGACGGCCCGCGTCCGCCAGGTTGGCGGCTCTCCCCATCGGCGGTAGTCACATTCGTGCTCGGCTCAGACGGTGCGCTCACGTCGGGGCGCGAGCGTATGACGATCACCCCGAAGTATGTGGGCGATCGGCGACTGGTCGAGCGGTGTGTGGTGACCCTCGCAGGATCGCGGGGGCTACTGCTTGTCGGCGAACCCGGCACCGCAAAGTCGATGCTGTCGGAGCTGCTCAGTGCCGCGATCTGCGGAACTAGCGGGCTTACCGTGCAGGGCACGGCGGGCACTACCGAGGATCAGCTGCGCTACGGCTGGAACTATGCGCTGCTGCTTGCCGAAGGCCCATCACAGAATGCTCTGGTGCCCTCTCCGGTAATGACGGCGATGCGCCGCGGCGGGATCGCCCGGATCGAAGAGATCACCCGCTGCCTCCCCGAGGTTCAGGACGCGCTGGTCTCGGTCCTTAGCGAACGACGGCTGTCTGTCCCCGAACTCGGTGAGGACACCGTCTACGCCAGTCCCGGGTTCGCGCTCATCGCGACCGCGAACCTGCGCGACCGGGGCGTATCCGAGATGAGTGCTGCCCTCAAGCGGCGCTTCAACTTTGAGCACATCGATCCCATCGCCGACCGATCCGCGGAGATCGACCTCGTCACCCGGCGCACCCAGACGGCGCTCACCGAAGCGGGCACACCGATGTCGGTTGATGCCGCGGTCATCGACGTGATCGTGACCATCTTCCGTGACCTGCGTACCGGGCACACCGCCGAGGGATGGAGTGTGGAACGGCCATCGACGGTGCTCTCGACAGCAGAAGCCGTTGCGATCAGTACCGCCGTCGCGATGACCGGGGCGTGGTTCCCCGGCCGCGGCGATCGACTGCGCGACATCCCCGGCCAACTGCTCGGCGTCGTCCACAAAGATGACGCCGACGACGCCGCCCGGCTACTTGGCTACTGGGATGTCGCCGTGAAACGTCGTTCCGACGAGGGCGCGTCGGGAAGCCCATGGCGAACCCTCTGGGAGGCGCGTGACCTGCTGGAGCGGCCGCGTTGAGTGTCGTCGATACCGCAGGCATAGATGTCGCAGTATCAGTGGATCTACTTGCCCAGCAACGTGATCCACTGCTGATCGGCGTGCGGCACCATTCGCCGACGCTGGCACGGGTCATCGAATCACTGCTCGATGAGGCGCGGCCGCAGGTGCT
>JAAYXN010000099.1 GCA_012515885.1 Rhodococcus sp. (in: high G+C Gram-positive bacteria) | reverse complement strand
GGGGGCTTCCTTCCGCTTGCGCCGGCAGACGCCGCCAATACACACCAGACCGCTCCGGCAGCACTGCCTGCCACACCGCCGCTTCTTCGGACATGCGCGCTTCTTTGCGCGCCGCCGCTTCACGTTCCGTCGCTTCTTGCGATTCGGCCTGGCGGCCTCGACCTCAGGACCGTCGAATGACGGAAGTGTGACCAGTCCTACGAGGCCGCCGCCGACGGCTCCCAACAGCCGGCGACGAGACCGTCCTTCGGCGATGGCTCGGGCGATGGTGTCCAGGTGGTTGTGATCCACGGCTCACTTCCCCAGTCTGCGTGCGGCCTGGTGATCCGATCCGCGCTCAGTCTTCTTGCACGAAAGGCCGCCCCCGGGTTGTCACGATCAAAAGAGGTGCGGCGCCGGGGTTGCTCCCGGCGCCGCGGACTTACGAACGAGGTTTACTTCGTGCAGCGGCGCTTGCAGCTGTTGCGGATGCGCTTGTTGCGCACAGCCGTCAGACGGACCTTCTTCCGCTTCGCGGACTGGCGTCCCGCCTTGATGCAGCGGCTCTGGCACGTCCGGTTCAGCTTCTTGCGGGGCTTCTTCTTCGGCGGGGTCGTCCCCTTCTCTTCTTCAGGCTCTGGCTCTGGCTCGGGCTCTGGCTCCGGTTCGGGCTCTGGCTCCGGCTCGGGCACGACACACTTGCCGTACGGGTTGCAGATTTCGTCCTTGTAGCTGTTGCAGTCGGCGTCGGTGCAGCAGGCATACGCGTCGATGCAGGTGCCGTTGCACTCCTTGTAACCGTCAGCGCAAACACAGGCGCCGTAGGGGTCGCACACCTGGTAGTCGCCGCAGTCATAGTCGCCACAGCACAGGTACTCATCGATGCAGGTACCGTTGCAGTCCTTATAGCCCTCGGCGCACACGCAGGCGCCGTAGGGATCGCACGTCTCGTAGTCGGCGCAATCGTAGTCGCCGCAGCAGGCGTACTCGTCAATGCACGTGCCGTTGCAATCCTTGTAACCCTCGGCGCAAACGCACGTCCCGTAGGGGTCGCATGTCTCGTAGTCGCCACAGTCGTAATCGCCGCAGCAGGCGTACTCATCGATACAGGTACCGTTACAGTCCTTGTACCCCTCGGCGCAGGTACAGGTGCCGTCGTAGCCACAGACTTCATAGTTGTAGCTACTACAGTCGGAATCGCTGTAACAGCTCTTGCCTGTCGCCTTTGCCGCGGTTGGCAACGTCACCGCTGCCGTGCCAGCGGCGATGCCGACGAGGCGCTTCAAGAATCCACGGCGGTCGCTGCCGCCCGCGAACGTCCTCGCCAAACGATCAAAACGCTCCTGGTCCATGGTTCTGGCTCCTCCTGAATGCATTCCCTCGGCAACAGGGGCGGCGCGTTCCGGGCCGACGCCACGAAGGCACCGGAACGCACCGCGGTGTCGCGCGGTACGGGCCGCGACTGGTCCCAACGCCGGCGTCCCGGACAAGACCAGCACCCTGGATGCAGGCGGCGACGCCAACCGCTGCGGGCGCTGGCCCGATCGGCCTGGGCGAAACGAGTGACGGGGAACACTTCGACGAGCTGTCCGGCGGGGAAGAACCGGACGGTGCACCCGGCCGCAGCCGGCACACCGATCTGCTCGCCACGTTGTCGGGGAGATGAGACCTCGCCCAGGTCAGCAGTGCTTATCGCCCCAACCGCGACCACGTTCGGTCGTGCGAGTGCGAGTTGCCATCACCGATGCCCGGGGTAGACAAAATTGCGGTGCCAGGAGGCGGCTGTTATACTCACAGCTACGCCTGCCTCGCGCCCCAAGCGGGTGCTGGTTGGCCCTAGAAGCGGGTGGGGGTTCACCTTGCACGGGGGCACCCCACCCACTTCGTTTCACTCACGCGATCCAAACGATCGACAATTAAGTAAGTGCGTCGTCACTCCGACCGCCAGCTGCCAGGTTTCCGTTCACCGGGAACGGGATGGCGACGGACCCTCGCGGGCTCCGGCCGGGCTATGATCGACGAACACTTGACCCGAGCTTAGGATGATCGGTGCACGCTGTCAAGATGCGTACCCGAATCAACGCTATAAAACCAGATGCACCAACCAACAACCTCCACATCTCGAATGTGTGCTTTTATTTATCCTTAATCAAGTAAAGAACACTCCCGTTAGTCATGTTTCCGGTAATTATTCTGGATTCTGCTTTCGTCTGGTGCACCACGGAAGGACTCAACACCTAAATATCTTGCCAGAGACGCAGCCTTCCTAACTTTCAGCACCTGGTCACCAAACTCGCAACACTCCACTGCCCGCCTGTTGGCTGTCACCGCCAATCTGTTAGTTCGTCGAAATTTATCTTCGATTCACGGTAACGAAACAGGGGATTTCTGTATCTTTCGCTACACGCATCGGCGCTCTTGACAGCCGGTTGACCGCCTTACATTGTTGTGCATTTTTGGACTAAGAACTGCGCTTTATTCGGAAGGATGGCTCGGCTCCCCGGGCCGGGATGATGCAACCGGAACGCGGCACGGACGGTCGAGCAAGACGCGCGACAGGGAGTGCTGGATCCGATCGTCCGCGACCGACTTCTGGACTCACGTCCCACAGGTTCAATTGGCACGATTTGCAGAGGAGTTCGTCGCAGCCCTGCACGGGCGGGGGTGCTCTCTGGGCCACTGACGCCCCGGGTACGCACCCAGAGGGTATCCGGGGTGCGCACCCGGCGCTGAACGCCACGAAGTCCTTTGGGGTGCACGCCCAGGGGCACCCTGGGCCACTGAGCGCGGGCCGCTTTCCAGCTTGAGCAACGCATCGGCAACGCGCTGTAGGAAGACCGCCGCGCCAGCGTCCCCGAAAAGCGTCCCCGGAACGACTACCTGGCGCCGGCACGCCGCGTTATCTGTGGCCACAACGGGTCGATGCAACCCATTTCGCAACGCAAACACCGCGTCAGCAGGGTGCGCTGACGCGGTGCGATGTGTTTGCTATGCACGGTGTGGGCGAGCAGCCACCTGCTGCTAGTCGGCAGCGGCGCTCAGGGCCTGGCCGCCGATCGGGCACACCCCGGTCGGGCAGACACCGTCCACAATGTGGCTGAGGAACTCGGACTCATACGTCTTCAACATGCCGAGGAG
>JAAYXN010000098.1 GCA_012515885.1 Rhodococcus sp. (in: high G+C Gram-positive bacteria) | reverse complement strand
CTGCTAATCCCAGCGATGCTCTTCATCGCCGCAGGTATGGGGTTCGGGCTCGTTGGGTTGCAGTACGCGGCCGTTACCGAAGTCACCGACGACGATGCCGGAGTCGCATCCGGCGTACAGCGAGCCGCCGACCAGCTCGGTGGATCCGCAGGTGTCACGGTCTATGTGGGCCTGGGCTTCGCATCGGTCCTGCACGGGGTATCACCGTACGTGCTGAGTAGCGGCCTAGCGATCATTGGTCTCTGCCTTGCAGCCGTCGTTGTCCAACGAATCGTAATCCGTGGCGAAGGAACATTAGATGAGGACATAAGCGTGCGGTCGTAACCCGATCCAGAGATGCCCGATGAGGTGCCTCGTGGCGATGCACGGTGACTCGTCAGTCAGCCCCGACCGGTGGTCGCGGGGCGCGCCCTTTGTTGCGCGCACCGCGACCATTCGCCGACCTCTTGGCCCTGTGGCGTATGACTACGTTAAGGTAATCGTCGTGCGCGACGGGTCTGCGTTCTTGTTCAGCGAGTTTGGACAGCAGATCGTGAAACCCGGTGATGTGATCTTGCTTGGTGCGAACGTCTTGGCAGGATCGGAGCCAGAGGGCCATATCACGGTCACTACGATCTATCTCGACACCGACTACATGCTCGACCAGGTGCGCTGGCAGTATGCTGCGTACCTCGAAGATCGACTCGACGCGCAAGAGTTCGCCGAAGCGATCTATACCGAACCTGCGCAGATCCTCCGATTGGGTGAGGGGCGAGCTGGGTTGCTGATGCCGTGGCTGGATGAATTGGTCGCGCTCAGCGTCGAAGGGGACTTCGTGCGCCACTACCTGCGCATCCAAGCATTGTGGTTCCAGATCGCCTACGTTATCGCCCCGTTCATCAAGGTCTCGCCAGTGCGCATCTCACCTTCTCAACGCGCGCACGTCCGACCCACACTCCCGAGGAATCGCCGCTTCGCCCCTCTTCGAGCAGATGTACGTCGAGCCGTCACTTTACTCAGGGACAACCCAGCTCGACGCTGGACGCTGGAAAACCTTGCGGCAGAGGTACATCTATCCCCTTCGCGGTTGAGCAACGTCTTCGTGGAGGCATACGGTAAGACGCCTCTGGCGTTCTTGACAATGATCCGTGCCGAGCAGCTGGCAGAATATCTGCGGGAGACAGACCTTACGGTTACCGCCGCGATGCAACGCGTCGGCTGGAACTCCCGCAGTCACGCCTCTCGACTCTTCCGAGAGTACGTGGGGCTGACGCCTGGAGAGTACCGTCGGCTCCGCTCCCGAGCCGCCTGACGATATGAGCCGGATCTAACAACTCTGAGCCGGTTCTTCCAGACCATCAGGCTCTTGCTCCACCTCGCCCTGAATCGCTGATAGTCCAGTACAGACTCGTCGGGTTCCTCGGTGAAACTCTACGGTCACTGCTTCGTTTACTGCCCGTCTTGACTTCCTGATCCCCCCGACGTACCTCACGGTCGTACGGCTGCTCGCTGATGAGTGGCCTCGGGCGGAAGGAGGTCAGACGATGGCTGAGGTACGCGACGCTGATGCGGCGCTGGAGGCGATTTCGCGCCGAGCGTCGGCGGTCGCCGTGATGTTCTCCAGGCTCGGCGAAGGCGTGCCACTGCCTCTCGCCGCGCGCGAGCTGGCACGGCTCGGTGTGCCGGTGTTCCCGTGCGTGCCGGGCGGGAAACGTCCGATAACCACCCGTGGCTTCCACGAGGCGACCTGCGACGCCGCTCAGGTGGTGTCGTGGTGGCGGCAGCGACCGACTGCGAACCTTGCTATCCCGACCGGTGCGGCCTCGGGTGTGGTTGTGGTCGATGTCGACGTACATAAGGTCAACGGGTACGCCGCTCTCGAACGTGCGGCGCGCTCGGAGGTGCTGCCCGAACCGTTGGCAGTGGTGATGACGCCGACTGGCGGCAGGCATCTGTACTTCCCCGCAGTTGCGGAGCATGAGCAGCGGTCGTGGCAGGCAGGCCGGGCGGGTATCGACTTTCGGGGCGACGGCGGCTACATCATCGTGCCGCCCTCGCAGCGCATGGTCGACGGCCACCCGGCTTCGTACCAAGTCGAGGGCGTCACCGGTGGATTGGTTGTGCCGTTGGCGGCGCAGCGGTTGCGCGACTTCCTCGATCCGCGCCCGAAGTACACCACTGCCCCCGCGCCGCCGGGCGGTTGGCCTCTGGACGTTGCTCGGCTTGCCTCGCAGGTGGCGAACGGACCCGAGGGCGAACGCAACCTCGGACTGTTCAAAGCCGCATGCCGCATGGCCGAGCACGGTCACTCACCCAGCGAAGCACTCGAAGCGCTCGGCCCGGCCGCGAGCCAGTCAGGGCTGGGCGAGAACGAGATCACCCGGACGGTCGGTTCGGCGTATCGCCACGTCAGCACCTACGGGCCGCGTCATCGCGCCCCGGTACGCCAGACGGATGCGATACCTGTGCGCCACGAGACGGTGGCGGCTCCGGCGAGTGGTCGGGGG
>JAAYXN010000097.1 GCA_012515885.1 Rhodococcus sp. (in: high G+C Gram-positive bacteria) | reverse complement strand
AGTTATCTCGCTCATCCGCAGCGTTACCGGCAGCGGCCCCACGCGCCGCGGTTACCGGGCTCGACCGGGATCAATCATCGACCCCGGCCCACACCCAATCTGTCCCAGACAGGTTGACAACTACCGCACGGACCCTGGGGCTGCGCATTTTCCCTGTGACAGTGGGAGCCTGTTCAATCCGCGGCTGGGTAGTCGATAGTTGGCAGGCTGTTGTCTCCGGTAGTGATCACCTCACCGATTGCGAAAGCAATCCGTCAACGGGTCGCTGCAGCTGAGTCGACTTCGAAGCGCAGGTTTTGGACGTGATCGACTAGCTCTTAATGCAATCAACGCTCCCGGCTATTCACGCTACTTAAAGTGCGAGGACCAAACGTAGGGCTGCATCGACGGAGCGAAGTTCGTCGAAACTTAGATGCCCAACCCGATCACCAAGACGACTTGGATCAATCGCGGCGGTCTGTTCGACGAGGACGCGAGTCGTAATGCCGTCGAATTCAATGATCGGACGGAACGTCGCTTCGTTGGCTGAAGTTGAGGTAGGCGCGACCATCCAAGTTGATAGTAGGTCGAGATCATCTGATTGCACGACGACGGCGTAGCGAGGCCCGCGCTGTTCGTGGCCGGTTGTACCGCGTGGCGCGCGCAGGCGATAGACGTCACCACGCACGTAGCGACTCCATGTCGCGAAGAATCTGAGCCGCCTCGGCCCGGTCGGATGGGTCTGCGGCTAGTGCTTCAGCTTCTGCACGGAGGCGAGCTTTTCCATGTCGTACTGCTGCTTCGATGAGGGCGTTGCGTACGGCGGTAGACACTGATGTGCCATCGGCGGTGAGCTCCTCAAGCGCGAGGCGTGCGTCGTCGTCCGGGCGGAAGGTGATAGTCGTAGCCATAAATGCAGTGTCTCACAATTTGTAAGACAACGTAATGCCGGTTTGGTGAATGAGATTTTTCTAGTCGCGCATTCCGAAGCCGCACACTGCGCTGAAGAGCTGGTGGGCAGAGGCGTGTTGTCTGCGGCGGCGAGCCCCTCACAGTGCGCGGCAGGTACGCAGACGTGTCGCAATAGGTAGGGTATTTGTTTCGCAAACGGTAGCGTGGCTGCGTATTTTCCCTGTGACAGCCGGAAAGCCTGTTGCTGCTCGATTACCATTCAAGAAACATGAAGCCGAGCAAAGGATCCAGCATGACCCGATCACTCGCGACATATATTTCACTGGATGGCACCACCGGTGAGGCGCTCGAACACTGGCATGAGGTCTTCGGCGGGACGCTCAACATCCTGCGCTACGGGGACATGCCGCCCATGGAAGACATGCCCTTCGAGCCCGATCCACAAGCCGTCGCACACGCAACCTTGGAACTGCCGGTTGGCACCATTGCTGGTGGCGATTCCATGGACCCGGACAACGACTACCCCGTCACCGGGACGGCATACTCCCTGCTCTACACAACGGAAACGCCTGACGAAGCCCGCGGGTTCATCGAGAAACTCGTTGCCGGTGGCGGATCGCTGGGAATGCCCTTCGAGTTAGCGCCCTGGGGAGGGTGGTACGGACAGGTCTTCGACCGCTTCGGCGTGATGTGGGCCTTCTCCTGCGATGCCTGAGTGCGCGAATTGCGCAACGGGTATGGGCGTGTTCGCGCGGTCAGCGAGGGGCGGTCGTTCGTACCGACCAACCATGTAGCTGTTGGGATGTAGACCGGCGTCGTCCCCGCGTAATTCAGTTGAGGGCCAAGCTCGCAACTCCCTACTATTCGACTGATGATGCGCGAACTCGTCTACTACGTTGCCGTCAGCATCGACGGCTATATCTGCGACCCAGATGGCGGCGCCGATGCTCTCCTCGTTGAAGGCGACCACATGTCCGTCATCACCGGAGAGTATGCGGACGCCCTACCCGGGCATGTACTCAAGGCCCTGGGCATCGAGCCGCCTGGAACGCGGTTCGACACCGTGATCATGGGGTGGAACACCCTCACCCCAGCCCTCGATGTGGGTATCGCCAGCCCCTACCCACACCTGCGTCAAATCGTTGCCAGCCGCCAAGCAAAAGTCGTCGACCCGGCGATCACACTTACCGCCGACCCCCTTGCAACCGTCCAGGAGTTGAAGAAAGAAGAGGGCCTCGACATCTGGCTGTGCGGTGGCGGTGAGCT
>JAAYXN010000096.1 GCA_012515885.1 Rhodococcus sp. (in: high G+C Gram-positive bacteria) | reverse complement strand
TCCGAGTAGCCGTAGGCGTGGTCCGCTTTGGACCGCATGAGCCCCTCGTTGTCCGGCTCGTAGGTGACAAACGGGATCGCGCTGTCGTCGCTACGGAACGGGGTTCCGGTGAGCGCTAGGCGCCGCGTAGCGCCCTCGAACGCTTCCCGAATACCTTCACCCCAACTTTTCGCGTCACCACCGTGGTGGATCTCGTCGAGGATGACCAGGGTGCGGCGGGCTTCGGTACGCACCCGGTGCTTAAACGGGTGCGACGCAATCTGGGCATACGTGACGACAACGCCTTGATAGTCACTCGATGTCTGTCCCGTCGAGTTCGGGAACCGCGAATCGAGCGCAATACCGACGCGGGCCGCGGACTCCGCCCACTGGTGCTTGAGGTGCTCGGTGGGCGCAACAACAGTGATCTGATCGACCGTGCGATCGGTAAGCAACTCGGCTGCCACCCGAAGCGCAAACGTCGTCTTACCGGCACCCGGCGTCGCGACCGCCAGAAAGTCACGTGGCTTGCTGGTCAAATACTTGGTGAGAGCCCGCCTCTGCCACGCACGCAGAGTGGCCGCAGGCGCGGCGGACACGGACTCTGACGCAGGCTGAGACGACAAGGTTTCCGAACTCACCGGGCAGCACTCCCCTTCACAGTCCCGTAAATGACAGGCACGCTAACCTCGCACTCCTCAACCTCGCACTCCGCACTGACCGCGACGCTCACAAACCTCCGTGGCGGCCGCTCAACAACCTTGGAAGCCTAACGCGAGAATCCGACACGAACGCCGCGACAGTAGGCATCCGGGCGATTTGTGCGCGATCCTGGAATACATCATGAGTGAATCGTCAGCGTCTGACGCCGGAAACCGAGCCGTTTCCGGGACTGGTTGGCACCCTCTGCGTCGGACCTGGCAAGTCATCTCCCGCACCGCGGTCAAGTCCTGGAACGACTCGATCTTCGGTAAGGCAGCGACCGCCGCCTTCTGGCAAACCCTGTCCCTGCCGCCGCTGCTGCTGGGCCTGCTCGGAATGCTCGGCTACGTGGGCGGATGGTTTGGTCCAGACACCGTCAGCATCATCAAACAAAAGATCATCACGTTCTCTGGATCGATATTCAGCGAGAGCGTCGTCGACCAACTGATCGAGCCCACCGTCAGCGACATGCTTGCCCGGGGGCGTCTAGAAATCGTGTCGCTGAGCTTCCTGCTATCCCTATGGGCCGGGTCCTCCGCGATCTCCACATTCGTCGACTCCATCGTCGAAGCACACGATCAGCAAGACGCCCGCCACCCCGTCTGGCAACGCATTTTTTCGCTACTGCTCTATGTGATTTTCCTCATCATGGCGGTCTTCACCCTGCCGCTCGTTGCCCTGGGACCGACGCTGCTCGGACGAGCACTGCCCGAAGACTGGCGAGAAGTAGGCAGCAGCCTCGTCGACACGTTCTACTACCCCGCCGTCGGTTTGCTGCTCCTCGTCGGGCTGACGACGCTCTACAAAGTGGCGCTACCGAAGTCACTGCCCTGGCACCGGCTGCTTGGCGGCGCACTCGTCGCGGGAGCTGCGTTTCTCGCCGCAAGTACCGGCCTGCGCTGGTACCTGTCCTGGGTCACCGCTACCGGATACACCTACGGCGCACTGGCCACGCCCATCGCGTTCCTACTCTTCACGTTCTTCCTCGGCGCGGCCGTCGTGCTCGGCGCCGAGTTCAACGCCACCATCCAAGAGTTCTGGCCAGCACGTGCAACACGCATCGAACAAATGCGGGACTGGCTCGCAGCACAAGCCGCCGCGGAAAGCGAAGACAGCTCGCTACCAGTGACAACACTGACGTGGCGTCTCGCAACAGGGCCTATCCGTCAGGTTACCGAATCAGCCGTCGGCTCCCGCAGAACCGATCCGCCTAGCGGTGACGACACGACGATGCCCTGCGGTGATGTCGACCGGGCAATGCCGGGCGACATCACCGCGGGCAATCCAACTCAAGATGCCCCAACTCAGGACGCCCGAACCCCCGACGCCCAAACTCTGGATGCCCAAACTCTGGATTCTCAGTCGCCCTTACGCAGGCCGTCGTAAATCTTCTTGCACTCAGGGCACACCGGCGAACCCGGCTTCGCCGACTTCGTCACCGGAAACACCTCGCCGCACAATGCGACAACATGCGTGCCCATGACAGCGCTCTCCGCGATCTTGTTCTTCTTGACGTAATGGAAGAACTTCGGCGCATCATCATCCGTCGACTGATCGCTAGTGACTTCGGGCCGATCCTTGGTCAAAGTGCTCATCCACCCATGATGCCCCACCACGAGACAAAACACCCGGCCACATTCCCACCCACCCGGTGTCATTCCCACCACCCACCCGGTGCACTTTCTCGGCGAGAGTGGGACAGTAGAGCCCATGGCACGTATTGGAGCCCACGGCGAATCCGGAAGCCCGGGTAATCCCGTCCTCATCACCGAGGCAGCAGAGTCTTACGACGAGCAGCACCGCAAGCGCGTCCGCAAGTACATGATGCTCATGTCCTTCCGTATCCCCGCACTGATCCTCGCCGCCATCGCATACACCACCTGGGGAAACCCGTGGATCTGCATGGCGATCATTGGCGCCTCCATTCCGTTGCCATGGATGGCCGTGCTCATCGCCAACGACCGGCCACCACGTCGCAAAGACGAACCGAGCCGCTACTCCCGGCCCGCTGGGCCCGCCCTCGAAGCCCGCGCACCCAGCGCACTGTCGAACCAAACCATCGACGGCTAACGCGCTGCTGCAAAGATGACGGGGTGACCAGCCACCTCGTTTCGATCGCCCCCGCCCTCCGCGCCGCACTCCAGCGAAACCAGTTCGACACCGACACGCTCCTGGCCGCGCTGGGCCCGCAGGTACACGCCGCACTCGGCCGAAACGAACCCGTCCCCGTCCGCCTAGCTGCCCAAACGCTCGGCGAACTAGGTGTGCTGATTCAGCTATTCCTCCTCGCCGACGAGGTTCCCCGCGACGCTGCCGCGCAGGCCCTCGCACCGCTCACTATTGATGACGCGGTAGCGGCGGGGCTCCTGGAAACCGGTTTCGGCACGGAAACTGGATACGGCCCGGAAGCCGGCGGCAGCACAACTGTGCGCGCGGCACTTGACCTGCGACCGGTTGACCTGGGATTCGGCACCCGCTGGGTGTTCGCCGACCTCGACGGCGCCCTGCGTCCCCAGACCGCGACGAAAGACCATGTCCTTGGTGTTGGGCACGCGTCACTGTCACTGTTACGTGCCACCCCCACCACGCCGACCACGTCGCTACTGGACCTCGGCACCGGATCAGGCATCCAGGCGCTACACGCCACCGACTATGCCCAGACAGTGACCGGTACCGACCTCAATGAACGCGCCATCGACCTCGCCCACGCCACCGCCGCGATCAACGAGGTCGAGATCGAACTACTCACCGGTTCCTGGTTTGATCCGGTTGCTGGTCGCACCTTCGAACGCGTCGTCGCCAACCCTCCGTTTGTCGTCGGCGATCCACGAGTCCGACACATTTACCGTGACTCAGGCCTGGACCTCGACGGGGCCAGTGAACTGGTGGTCCGCTCGGCGATCGACCATCTCGCACCGGGCGGTACCGCCGTGATGCTCGCCGCGTGGGTGCACATCGCCGATGAGGACTGGCGCGCCCGCATCGCCTCCTGGCTGCCTGAACACGGCGTCGACGCGTGGGTGGTGCAGCGCGACGTCGCCGATCCCGAACTGTATGTCGGGACGTGGATGCGCGACGGCGGCCAGGACCCGCGCGATCCGCAGGCAGCCCAGCGTGCCACCGAGTGGCTGACCCATCTGCGCGAGTCCGACGTCGACGGTATTGGTTTTGGATTCGTGTATCTGCGTCGCACCAACACCCCGACTGACCTGCTGGTTGAGGACCTGACGCACGGTTTCGACGACCCGCTGGGCGATGAGGCTCTGGCCTACTTCGACCGTCTGGCCTGGCTACGCGACAACGATGTCCTCACCGCGCGACTACGTCTAGACCCGCACACCGCCCTGGAACGGGTGTTTCTGCCGGGCGAAGAAGGGTGGGCGCAGGAAGTTGTGCGGGTGCACCGCGGCGGCGGGCCGCGGTGGCAACACGAGGTTGATGATCTCGTCGCGGCGTTACTGGCGGGAATGACGACGGGTTCTTTGGCGTTGGAGGAATTAATTGAACTGCTCGCGTTCGCGCACGGCGAGGATGTGACCACCCTCACTGAAGCGGCAGTTCCGTTGGTTCACTCGCTGGTGCGGCACGGAATCGTGCTTCCCGCCTGAGCGCGGCCCGCAAAGTTTCCAATTGAGGGTTTCTCAGTTGCCTTCTCAGTAACTTCTCAGGACCACTACCGGGAACATGCAGGTCAGAGCATTCTCGGCAGATCCGCTTCGGGAACTATTCGGCGGCATCGGTGCGTTGAACCATGTGAGACACCACCGATGAGGGAGGCACGTCATGACTAGCCCCAGCACTCGTATCCGCCCGAGCGTCCAAGAGCTCGACGCACAGAGCCCGGCCGCCGATCTGGTCCGCGTCTATCTGAACGGGATCGGTCGCACCGCGTTGCTCACCGCGGAAGAGGAAGTGGAGCTGTCCAAGCGCATTGAGGCCGGACTGTATGCCGCGCACGTGCTCGCGACAGGTAAGCGACTCAGCGCGGTCAAGAAGCGCGATCTGGCAGCGATTGTTCGTGATGGAGAGGCTGCGCGCGCGCATCTCCTAGAAGCGAACCTGCGCCTGGTTGTGTCGCTCGCGAAGCGATACACCGGCCGCGGAATGCCGCTGCTCGACCTGATTCAAGAGGGCAACCTGGGCCTGATTCGCGCGATGGAGAAGTTCGATTACGCGAAGGGCTTCAAGTTCTCCACCTACGCCACGTGGTGGATTCGTCAGGCAATTACTCGCGGCATGGCAGATCAGAGCCGCACGATCCGGCTCCCTGTCCATCTCGTGGAGCAGGTCAACAAGCTCGCGCGCATCAAGCGGGAGTTGCATCAGCAGTTGGGCCGCGAAGCCACCGATGAAGAACTCGAAGCCGAGTCCGGTATCCCGGCCGCGAAGATCGCTGATCTGCTCGATCACAGCCGTGACCCGGTGAGCTTGGATATGCCGGTCGGTAGCGATGAAGAGGCACCTTTGGGCGACTTCATTGAGGACTCTGAGGCGACGTCCGCTGAAAGCGCCGTCATTGCTGGTCTTTTGCATACCGATGTGCGCACCGTGTTGGCGACGCTTGATGAGCGTGAGCAGCAGGTCATTCGTTTGCGTTACGGCCTTGATGATGGCCAGCCGCGCACGTTGGATCAGATCGGCAAGCTGTTTGGTTTGTCCCGTGAGCGTGTCCGTCAGATTGAGCGTGAGGTGATGGGCAAGTTGCGTCAGGGCGATCGCGCTGAGCGTTTGCGCTCGTACGCCAGTTAGGTTCTTTCACACCGGGTTCGGCTCGTCACACAGCTCCCGGTGTGCGTGTACGAAAGCCGCTCGTCTCCACTCCCCCCTCAAGCGGAAGGCGAGCGGCTTTCGCATGTCTCTAGCTGACTGGTCGGTGTTCGACACGTAGTCACTAGCGGAGGCGGCGGGGTCCGAGATCCTGGGCACTGGGTTCTGGCCCGATCCGCATACGCGAATCGGTGACGAACGCTCCAGTCGCCGAAGCCAACACCGGCTCGCAGGCAAGTTCACGCACCTCAGGAAGATCATCGGCGAGGGTCGAAATGCGCAAGACCAGATCAATCAGCGCCCGCTTATCGACCGGCACCGCATTCCGATACCCCGAAAGCAGCGGCGCCGCCTTCGGCGCATCAATCAACTCACTCGCGCCATCAGGACTCAGCGGCAACACCTGATACGCCCTATCCCCCAACAAATCCGAAATCACCCCAGCCAAACCAAACGAAATCAGCGAACCAAACGAAGGGTCATCCTGCACGCCGACCACACACGAAATCCCGCGCGGCACCATCTGCTGAATCAACACCAACGGATCACCCGTCACCGACGCCAAATCACGATACGACTGCCGCACCGCAGCCTCATCCGCCAACTCCAGACGCACCCCACCCAAATCCGGGCGATGACGCCACTCACGGCCCATCGCCTTCACCGCCACCGGGTAACCCACCTGACGTGCAGCCTCCGCCGCCTCATCCTCCGAAGCCACCGTCCGGAACGGCGTCACCCCAATTCCGTAGCACTCCAACAGCTCCGCAGCCTCACTGTCGCTGAGCCAACGCCCTGGGGAAGACTGCAACCAACCCGCCACCAGTTCCTTCGCCCGCTCCGGGAAAATCCCGTTCGGCCGCACCACCTGCGCCGCTGGCCGCGACCGCCACGCCGCATAACGCCAGGCACGCGCCAACGCGAGCGCCGCCCGCTCCGGACCCGGATACGACGGCACCGAACCACGCAGCGCACGCCCATTGCTGTCGCGTACCGCAAGAACCTCCGGAATACCCTCGGCAGCAAGGAACGTAGTCACCACAGGCTTCGTAGCCCCATGAACCACTTCACGCAGTGCGTGTGCAAACGGCTCGACCGGTACCGGCACAGGCGGCAGATACACTGCGATCACCGAATCCACATCCGACGCCGCCAACACATTGCTTACCGCAGCAGCAAATTCGTCAGGTGTAGCCCGGGCACCCAGATCTGTACTGCGTGATACCTGCAGTCCCTCACTGCGCGCGGCGTCGGCCGCCAACACACCCAGAGCTGTCGAGTTACCTACCACCGCTACTCGCGGGCCCTGCGGCAACGGCTGATAGCTGAAAAGACGCGCCGAGTCGAACAGCTGCGAAATCGACCCGACCTGCACTACACCGGCCTGTTCGAAAAGGGCCCGCACAATCGAATCATCCATCTCCGGACCGCCGCCAGCGAGCGCCGGCGGCACCGCATGGCGTCCACTCTTGACCGCGACGATGGGCTTATTGCGGGCCACGCGCCGCGCAATCCTTGAGAACTTTCGCGGATTGCCGAAGCTCTCCAAGTACAGCAACACCACTTCGGTGTGCTCGTCGGTGTCCCAGTACTGCAACAGGTCGTTACCCGAGACGTCCGCGCGGTTACCGGCAGAAACGAACGCCGACAACCCGATTCCTGTGCGTGCTGCCTCGTCGAGAATGGCGATACCGAGTGCACCGGACTGACAGAAGAAGCCCACGTTTCCTGAGCGCGGCAGCACCGGCGCGAGCGTCGCGTTCAGCGAAATACTCGGATCGTTGTTGGCGACGCCCAGCGCGTTGGGGCCAATCAGCCGCATCCCGTGTTCGCGCGCCGCGTGGACCAGGATCCGCTCTGAACGTTTACCTTCGGGACCGGTCTCACCGAAACCGGATGACACCACGACCAGGCCTTTGACACCTTTGGCGAGGCAATCATCGAGAACGGCGTCGATCGCCTCCGCAGGGACAGCAACAATTGCCAGGTCGACGTCGTCGGGCACGTCGCGGAGCGTGGGATACGCCCGGACCCCGCGCACCGCGCGATGTTCGGCATTGACCGGATACACCGGCCCGGTAAATCCCCCGCGCAACAGGTTCGTGAGCACCACATTGCCCACCTTGGACGGATCCGACGATGCACCAATGACCGCCACCGAACGCGGATGCAGCACGTTGCGGACACTGCGTGCCTCGGCGGCGCGTTCGCGGGAATTCCGCACCGAAACCAGCGCTTCAGTTGGGTCAATCGCGAACTCAAGACGCAACGTGCCACCGTCGTACGTGCGACTGACCTGATAGCCCGCCTCACGGAACACCGACACCATGTTGTGGTTGACCGAGAGAACCCCGGCTACGAAGTCAGTGATCCCGTTCTCTGCCGCCGCAGCCGCTAAATGTTCCAGCAGAATAGGACCGAGACCACGGCCTTGATGCTCGTCGGCCACGACAAACGCGACCTCAGCGGAGGTTCCGTCACCCACATTCTTAAGACGTTCGTAGCGTCCG
>JAAYXN010000095.1 GCA_012515885.1 Rhodococcus sp. (in: high G+C Gram-positive bacteria) | reverse complement strand
GGGCCCTTCCCAGCGAGTCGAGATGCCTGACACCCCGCCCAGACGCCACCCTGACCAGCGCGCGACTTTCGACGTGACGTGAAGGTCCCCGCCCGCCTCAATCAACGTCCCCGGTCAGTACACCTAGAGAGGTCTTTCTGCTCCACTGCCGCACGTCGCTACCTGCATCGCTTTCGTCGAAATGTTTGCTCAGCCATTCAGCTGCCCTCAGGAATCAACTGTCGTCGCGCTGCATCGTCGCCCACAGCCCCGCGGCGTGCAGTCGACGCACATCGTTTTCCATCTTGTCGCGGGAACCGCTGGAGACGACAGCTTTGCCTTCGGAGTGCACTTGCATCATCAAATCCCGCGCCTTGGCTTTGCTGTAGCCGAAGAGTTTTTGGAAGATGTACGTCACGTAGTGCATGAGGTTGACTGGGTCGTCCCACACGATGGTGACCCAGGGCCGATCGACAGCTTCGTCCAGTTCTGTCATCTCCGCCTCGGCGGGCGTGACCTTCGGCGATGCCGGCATGGCATCTCGAAGCGGTGGTGCCGTCACGTCGTAAGCCATGCATCCAGAGTACGACGCAGCGATGCCGCGGCAACACCCACCGTGGGGCGCTAGGTGTCTAGAGTGAGCGAAGTGACTGCCCGTAGCGCACTGGTTCCCCGTGCGGAGGCGGCAATCCTGGTCTGATTCGTCGGTGCACTCGTCTAGCCTTCTTGCGTGGGCCACACCGTTGCTGATTCCAATACCGACTCGACGACGCGTGCGTTGCCAGAGGTTCCCGAGTTGTTGCGGACGGCGGTCACCGCTCTTGGTGGGCGCGAGCGCTCAAATCAGTTGACGATGGCGTCCGCGGTGGCGCATTCGATCGATACGGGCCAGCACCTCGCTGTCCAAGCTGGCACGGGGACGGGCAAGTCGCTCGCCTACTTGGTGCCCAGTGTGCGCCGCGCTGTCGAATCGGGAAAGACGGTGGTGGTCTCTACTGCCACGATCGCGCTGCAGCGGCAGCTTGTCGATCGCGATCTGCCTCGACTCGCTGACGCATTGGAAGGCTCGCTCGGGCGCCGTCCTGAGTTCGGAATCCTCAAGGGTCGAAGCAACTATCTGTGCTTGAACAAGGTCCATGCGGGGATGGCTGATGAGCCCGCCGACGATGAGCTGTTCGATCCCTTTGCGGTCTCACGTCTGGGCCGCGAAATCCAGCGCCTTGTTGACTGGTCGTCCGATACCGAAACTGGTGATCGCGATGATCTCGTGCCCGGTGTCAGTGACCGTGCGTGGCGTCAGGTCAGTGTCTCGGCACGTGAGTGCATTGGTAAAACACGATGCCCCATTGGGGAAGACTGCTTCGCGGAACGTTCGCGGGCACACGCAGGCCGCTCGGATGTCGTTGTCACCAACCACGCGCTGCTCGCTATCGACGCGATCTCGGGGATTTCGGTGCTGCCTGAGCACGACGTCGTTGTCATCGATGAGGCGCACGAACTTGTCGACCGGGTGACCGGTGTGGCTACCGCTGAGCTTGCCCCCGCGACGATCAGCGCGGCCGCGCGGCGCTGTGGAAAACTTGTCGAGGAACAGGACGCGGACCGTCTTGAGGCGGTATCGGAGGGTTGGGCGGCTCTGCTTGAAGAAACCCGTCCGGGCCGGTGGGAAGGTCTGCCGCACGGCGCAGGTCCGGTCCTTGCCGCTATCCGTGATTCGGCGTGGGCGCTGCGGACCGCTATCGGTCCGATCAAACCGGGCTCGATGGAACCGGACGTCGTGGCCGCGCGCAATGCGGCGCTGGTCGCCGTCGAGGAAGTGCACGATAACGCTGTCCGCATCCTGACTGCTTTTGATGAGCCGGATCCGGCAAAGCGCCGCGACGTGGTGTGGCTTGCTGTTGAAGACAACCGCGGTAATGAGCGCCGCACGGTGCGGATGGCTCCACTGTCGGTGGGTGGTTTGCTGCGCACCCGATTGTTCGATGAATCGACGGTCATCCTCACGTCGGCGACACTGACAGTCGGCGGCTCCTTCGATGCCCTCGCCGTCAACTGGGGTCTACCTGCCGGGTCGTCGTCGGTGATTGATCCGGCGCTCGCCAGCGGCAAAAGCGCACCGTCCGACACAGACAGTGTGGTGTGGAATTCCGTCGACGTCGGTTCGCCGTTTGATCACGCCAAGTCGGGGATTTTGTACATCGCCACCCACCTGCCCACCCCGGGACGTGAAGGGCTAGCTGCGTCGTACCTGGATGAAATTGCGGAACTCATCGACGCCGCGGGTGGCCGCACGCTTGGCCTGTTCTCGTCGATGCGAGCGGCGAAAGCGGCTGCAGAAGCGATGCGTGAGCGCCTGGACACACCGATCCTGTGTCAGGGCGATGACACCACCGGCACGCTCGTGAAGACGTTCGCCGGTAGTGAAGAAACGTCACTGTTTGGAACGCTGACGCTGTGGCAGGGCGTGGATGTTCCGGGCCCGTCGCTCTCGCAAGTGATCATCGACCGCATTCCTTTTCCCCGACCCGACGATCCGCTCCTTGAGGCCCGGCAACGCGCGGTCGAGTCGCGCGGCGGCAACGGCTTCCTCTCTGTTGCAGGCAACCATGCGGCGCTGCTTCTCGCCCAGGGCGTGGGCCGACTACTCCGCAGCACAGACGATCGAGGGGTCATTTCAGTGCTCGATCCTCGGCTAGCGACTGCCCGATACTCGGGATACCTGCGAGCATCATTGCCCCCGTTCTGGGAAACTTCCGATCCGCAACTTGTCCGCCAAGCGTTGACCAGGATCAAGAACTCACGTCTTTCGTGACCGTGCGCTGCGGCTGCCGATGGCCGCCAGCGCACTGGTGACCATTCGGTCCTATGCTCATGCGATGGACCTTGCGATCTCTGTGTCGGGACTGATCAAAAAGTTCGGTGACGTGACGGCACTGGACGGACTGAACTTGGAAGTTCCCGTTGGTCGGATTCACGGTTTCCTAGGGCCAAACGGCTGCGGAAAGTCGACAACGATCCGCGTCCTACTCGGCCTTATCCGCGCTGATGGCGGCGATGTCCGCGTGCTGGGCGCCGACCCATGGACACAATCAGTACCCCTGCACCGTCGCCTCGCCTATGTTCCGGGGGACGTGAGCCTGTGGCCCAATCTCACGGGCGGCGAAGCCATCGACCTGATGGGTCGGCTACGCGGCGGTGTGGATCGTCGGCTACGCAACGACTTGATTGACCGGTTTGAGCTCGACCCGACTAAACGGGGCCGCACCTATTCCCGTGGTAATCGCCAAAAGGTCGCCCTGATTGCCGCGCTCGCCGCTGATGTCGATCTGCTGATTTTGGACGAGCCCACTACTGGTCTCGATCCGTTGATGGAAGCGGTGTTTCGGGACTGCATCGCCGACTTCGCCAAGTCCGGACGCACGGCGCTGCTATCGAGTCACGTCCTCGCCGAGGTTGATGCGCTGTGCGAGTCGGTCACAATTGTGCGCGAAGGCCGCACGGTTCTGTCCGGTTCACTTCTTGATCTACGTCAGGTCACCCGAACCACGGTGACGGCAACGACCCGCATCAAGCCGAACCCGATTGCCAGCGCACCAGGAGTGCACAATCTGCGAGTCGGTATCACCCCGAACACGGTGACTTTCGATGTCGATTCCGAACAGCTTGATCCGGTGATTACGACGCTGTCTGGTTTCGGACTCGTCGCCGTCAAAGCGCAACCGCCCACCCTGGAGGACCTGTTCTTGCGCCAGTACGGCCGGATTGGGTCCGAAGGCGCTGACGCTAACTCGCCCGCAGATGATGGGGGCTCAACGAAGTGATGCGGTTCCACGGCTTCGCGGTCCTCACCGATCTTGCGCTGTGCGCTGACCGGATTCGGATTCCGGTGTGGGCGCTGTCGATCGCAGTTTTGTCGGCGGTGACGGCGTCGAGCTACAGCACGTTGTTCCCTGACGCCGCTTCGCGTGGCGTGCGCGCGGACATGATTGCCTCGCCCGCCGCGACGGCGCTGGCTGGCCCGGGGTACGGGCTCGACAACTACACGCTCGGCGCGATGGTCGCCAACGAGATCGGCGCCATGGTGATGGTGGCGGTAGCGGTGATGTCGGTGCTGTTGACCACACGGCACCTGCGCGGCGAGGAAGAGTCAGGTCGCTCCGAACTGGTCATGTCCAATGTCGTAGGCAGGCTTGCCCCTATCGCCGCCGGAATCGCCGTGTCGGTGATCGCGAACCTGTTCGTGGCTTTGCTGCTTGTGATCGGGCTGCTCATTGTTGGTCTGCCCGCTGCTGGCGGCCTCGTCCTGGCCGCGTCGGTGTTTGTTGTCGGTCTCGTCTTTACTGGGACGGCGGCGCTGCTCTGCCAGTTCACTGAGCACGCACGCACCGCGGTAGGGATGGGTTTGGGTGCTGTTGCGGTCGCGTATTTGCTGCGCGCACTCGGTGATGTGCAGGCGTTGGAAAGCGGTTCGGTTCTGACGTGGCTGTCCCCGATCGGGTGGAGTCAAGCCACCGCGGCGTGGGTAGATAACCGCTGGTGGCCACTCCTGCTCGGTGTTGTTTCGTTTGTTGTGCTTGTCGTTGCGAGCTACCTCGGGGTCCGTAAACGTGACCTCGGTGCGGGTTTGTTGCCGCCGCGCCGGGGCCCCGCGGAGGCCGGTCCACGCCTGTATAGCGTTGCAGCGCTCGCGTTGCGCGAGCAGCGGGGCCTGCTGCTCTCGTGGGGGTTGGGCACGCTCGCTCTCGCGATTCCGATCGGCGCCCTCGGCCGTCAGATCACCTCGTTCCTAGAGCAGGATTCGACGCCTATCGCGAATGAGACGTTGACCGCGATCATGCCGGGCGGTATCGAATCCGCGACCGATGGCGCTTTTGCCCTCTACATGGTGTTCTTGGCGGTCCTTGCCGCCATGTATGCCGCGGCGGGAATGTCCGTGATCCGCACGGAAGAAGAGGCTGGGCGGGCCGCGCAGGTGCTGTCCGGGCCGACCGCTCGGGTGCGTTGGCTTGGCGAGCATCTGGCTGTTATCGCCGCTGGTGCCGTAGCGATCACGCTGGTTTCCGGCGCCGGTATGGGCGTGATGGCGGCAGCGACACTTTCCGATGTGGGCGCGTTCTTTAGCCTGCTGGGCGCAGCCGCCAATTCGGTGCCCGCCGTCCTCGTTGTCGTGGGGATTTGCGCGGTCACCTATGGGTGGGCACCCCACGAATTCGCGGGAGTGTGGGCGTACCTCGGCTGTGTCCTGGTGATCGGAATGCTCGGCGAAGTATTGCCGCACTGGTTCACCCTGATCTCACCGTTCCACTACACACCCACGCTGCCCGCTGAGAGCTTCAACATCGTCCCGCTCATCGCGCTGCTGTTCGTTTCCGCAGCACTGTGTGCAGTCGGGCTTCTCGGTTTCCAGCGCCGCGACCTAAAGAACTAGGCGCTCGCTACGCGTCCGAGTTCGGCCCGCCCGCTCAAAAGTTCGTGGCGTGGCAGCACCCGCACGCTGTAGCCCAGTGGGCCCGAGCGTGGCAGCGCGACATCGGCAGTGAACACCAACTGATCGCCATCCGCCCCGTCATGGGTCATCGGGAACGTGTGAATGTCGACCAGTTCGTCGTTGTCGCGCACCCTGCCAATGACTGCTTCGACGACGACGTCAGCAACAGATAGTTCACCCAGGCTCACTTGCGCACGCAACGTCAGCACATCCCCGATCTCTGGGGTGTCCGGCAGCCCTGTGCCATCGACACGGGTCACCGTGACCGCGGGCCAGGAGGAGTCGATGCGGCGCCGGTATTCGGCGAGTTCTCGAGCCCGGCTATATCCGTCGCTGCTGATCGCGGCTGCGGCCGCGGCGGCGGGTGTGTAGTACTGGACGGTGTAATCACGGACCATGCGTGAGGCTAGGACCGAAGGCCCGAGGTTTTCGATCGTGTGACGCACCATCTCAACCCAGTGCTGCGGCAGTCCGTCGCTGTCGCGATCGTAGAAGCGCGGCAGAACGGCACGTTCGAGAAGCTCGTAGAGCGCGGCAGCTTCAAGATCGTCACGACGTTGTTCGTCGGTGACACCGTCAGCGGTGGGAATGGCCCAACCGTTCTCACCGTCGTACAGTTCATCCCACCAGCCGTCGCGGATGGACAGGTTGAGTCCACCGTTGAGCGCCGATTTCATGCCCGAGGTGCCGCACGCTTCGAGGGGACGCAGCGGGTTGTTGAGCCACACATCGCACCCCCAGTACAGGTAGCGCGCCATCGAAATGTCGTAGTCCGGAAGAAACACAATCCGGTGCCGCACGTCGTTCTCGTCGGCGAAACGCACGATCTGCTGGATGAGCGCTTTGCCGCCGTCATCGGCCGGATGGCTTTTGCCCGCAACCACCAACTGGATAGGACGGCGCTCGTCGAGCAGCAGTGCGCGTAGTCGCTGCGGGTCGCGCAGCATCAGCGTCAACCGCTTGTAGGTGGGTACGCGCCGCGCAAATCCGATGGTGAGGACGTCTGGATCGAACACGTCGTCGGTCCATCCCAGTTCGGCGGCGGTCGCTCCGCGTTCAATCCACGATGCGCGGACTCTGCGCCTGACCTCATCGACGAGTACGCCGCGCAGGTGGTTACGCATGGCCCACAGTTGCGCCGAAGAAACCTCTGTCAGATGTTCGGGACCGTGAGCTTCTTCGAGTAGCTCGGGACCAACAAGTTGGCGAGCCAACTCAATCCACTCGGGTGCTGTCCATGTGGGTGCGTGTACGCCGTTGGTGATCGAACCGATCGGCACCTCATCGGCGTCAAACCCGGGCCATAGCTGCCCAAACATGCCGCGACTGACCACGCCGTGCAGCTGAGACACGCCATTAGCGCGCTGGGCCAGACGCAACCCCATGTGCGCCATGTTGAACAGTGACGGGTCTTCTTCTGCGCCCAGCCCGAGAATCCGGTCGACGGTCAGTCCGGGGAGCAATGCTGACTCGTTTTGTCCGTTGTCTCCGCCGAAATAGTGGCGTACTAAATCGGTGGGGAACCGGTCGATTCCTGCCGGTACGGGGGTGTGAGTGGTGGAGACGGTGCCCGCGCGCACCGCTGCGAGGGCTTCGTCGAAGTTCAGGCCGACCGTGGTGACCAGTTCACGTATCCGTTCGACGCCGAGGAAGCCCGCATGCCCCTCGTTCATGTGGAACACGTCCGGGTCCGGTAGGCCGTACCGCCGCGTGTAGGCGCGCACCGCGCGGACGCCACCGACCCCGGCAAGAATTTCCTGTTTGATCCGATGGTCCTGGTCGCCGCCATAAAGCCGGTCCGTCACCTGCCGCATCTCAGCGTCATTCTCAGCGATGTCGGAATCAAGCAGGAGCAGCGGAATGCGCCCGACCTGGGCGATCCACACCCGCGCCCACAGTGTGCGACCACCAGGCATCGCGATACCGACAAGGACGGGGCGAGCCTCTCCGTCGTCGCCGACCTCGGTGAGCGCCCGAAGCGGCATACCCTGCGGGTCGTGCGGCGGATAGTGCTCGCGCTGCCACCCATCAGCGGTGAGCGATTGCCGGAAATATCCGGCGCGATACAGCAGGCCCACACCAACGAGCGGCACACCCAAGTCTGAGGCTGCTTTGAGGTGATCTCCAGCGAGAATGCCGAGGCCACCGGAATAGTTGGGCAGCACCTCACTAACCCCAAACTCCATCGAAAAATACGCGATGCCCGCGCCCACATCCGCGCCGCGCCCACGCTCAATCTGATACCAACGATCTGCATCGAGATACTGCTGAAGATCTACTTCAGCGCCCGCGAGAGCGGCCAAGAAGCCCTCATCTTCGGCAAGTTCGTCGAGGCGCTGCGTCGACACTTCTCCAAGCATCCGGACGGGGTCGCACCGCACGTCAGACCACAACTGTGGGTCGATACGTGCGAACAGTTCCTGGGTTTCGGTATGCCAGGACCATCGCAGGTTTGTGGAGAGTGCGGCCAGGCCCGCCAATGACGGCGGGAGGTGGGTCCGGACGGTGAACCGACGCAAGGCTTTCACCTCGGGAACGATAACGCAGAAAGTGGGGCTATGCCGCTGTAGCGCGCAATAGCTCGCCTACCCGCTCAGCACCTGGCCCGCGGGCACTCTGAACAGCAGTTGCCCGACCATTGGGCGCTCACCAGACTTCCACGACCTTCGCAGCGCCGCACCGCGCCGTCGATTACGGTTAAGTAGCAGTTCATCAGTGACGGAACGGAGTCGACAGGGTGACAGGTCGCGACAAATGCGTTCCAGAAACGACTGGGACAGGTCGGATCGGGATCGACGACATCGAGCCGAGCATCGAAGGCGGACGGTACCCCGCTAAAGCTGTGGTCGGCGAAGTATTCCCGATACGGGCTGTGGTGTGGCGCGACGGCCACGACGCCGTTGCAGCGACCCTGGCTGTCGCGGGTCCACATGCCACGCACCTGCTGCGAGTTCCTATGACGGCGGCGCCCGTCCTCGACACTTTTGATGCCGCGTTTTCCCCCACCGAACCCGGCCTGTGGACGTTTCATATCGAGGGGTGGAGCGATCCGATCGCGACGTGGCGCCATGCGATTGAAGCCAAAGCGAATGTGGGGTTGGGCGCCGCGGAGTTGGCAAACGAGTTGGAGATCGGTGCCCGGTTGTTTGAGCGCGCCACCGACCAGGTCCCCGCTGCCGATCGTGCGCCCCTCGCGGCGGCAGTCGCGGCGTTGCGCTCCTCCCGGGATCTACCGGCACGGCTGGCACCGGCGTTTGCCGCCGACGTCAGCGCACTCCTGCAAGCCTATCCGCTGCGTGAACTTGTTACTTCCAGTGCACCACAACGCATTTGGGTCGATCGACATCGCGCCCTGAGCGGGGCCTGGTACGAGTTCTTTCCCCGCTCCACTGGCAGCTGGGACGAGAACGGCGCGCCGCGACATGGCACGTTTGCGACGGCCGCCGCTGATTTGCCGCGCATCGCGGCGATGGGGTTTGACGTCGTCTATCTGCCGCCAATCCATCCGATTGGGGTTACTGGCCGCAAAGGCCCTAACAATTCGCTCGTCGCCGGGCCCAACGATGTGGGATCACCGTGGGCTATCGGTTCGTCCCATGGTGGCCACGACGCCGTGCATCCAGAGTTGGGAACCATCAACGACTTCGCAGAGTTTGTCGCCGCAGCGGCCGAACTACAGCTGGAAGTCGCGTTAGACCTGGCGCTGCAATGCTCTCCAGATCATCCCTGGGCACGCGATCATCGAGAGTGGTTCACCGTCCTTCCTGACGGCACCATCGCGTACGCGGAAAATCCGCCGAAGAAGTACCAGGACATCTACCCCGTCCAATTCGATACCGACCCAAAGGGCCTATACGCCGAAGTACTGCGGATCGTCCTGCACTGGGTGTCATTGGGCGTCAAGATTTTTCGGGTCGACAACCCGCATACCAAGCCACCCAACTTCTGGGAGTGGCTGATCGCCGAGGTCAAAGCCGACCATCCAGATGTCTTGTTTTTGGCCGAAGCCTTTACCCGCCCGGCACGCCTATACGGTCTGGCCAAACGCGGATTTACCCAGTCCTACACCTACTTCACGTGGCGGGTCAGCAAGTGGGAACTGACCGAGTTCGGCCGCGAAATTGCTGCAAAAGCCGAT
>JAAYXN010000094.1 GCA_012515885.1 Rhodococcus sp. (in: high G+C Gram-positive bacteria) | reverse complement strand
TCCTATCCGCATTTTATGCGTATTTGAAAGTTGTAGATAGCGCAGACAGTGCGCATTCAGGCTACGTAATGCGGGTATCACCCTTCTCGGCGCGTTAAGATCGCCACATGACTGAGGTAGATCTCAAACGATTCGCTGAGATCGTGCGCCAACGACGGCTCGCATTGGGGCTACGTCAAGAAGAAGTCAGAGACGCCGGCGGCCCCGCCCTGCGGCGGCAGACTCAGATCGAACAGGGCGTACCACCGGTGCCCAGCGTGAGCACCCTCGCGCGTGTCGATAAAAGTTTGCAATGGGCACCCGGCAGTGCCGCTCGAACCCTGCAAGGTGGGCTCCCCCTGCCCGCGCAGACACCTCAGATCACAGAAGAAGACGTTGAACGCCGCGTCAACCTTGCCCTCGCCTTGCAGCGCGCCGGTGTGACCCGAATAGGGACCCGACTCACCAACGAGGAGCCTGACCGCTTCGGCCTAAGCCCGAGCGTCGTCGATCAGCTGATTGAGATTCTTAACTCTCTTCCAGATGCAGAGAACGGTGCGCAACAAGATCTTTCGCAATAGGCCACCAGCGTCGTAAATCCTCGATCGACATGCTCTGCATCGCCACTGCCAGCGATCCTCGAATACGAGATTGCGGGGGCGTCTCAACCATGTACCGCGTCGCCACTACTAGCTCGGCGACCGACCGCAGAACTTCCGCATCTCCATCATCCGGCCACTCATCGATCGCAAGATCAAGTTCTTCAGGCAACGGATGGACATATCCGCTCACCACCACTAGTGCGTCTTCGATCTCTTGAGGACGCCTCATCCAACGTTCCTTAGGTGTAGCGCCCAGTCGATCTCGAAACGCGAGTTGCAGCACCACTCCCGGCGCAGCGTCCGTGAGATCTCGCCATACGGGCTCTAAAGCCTCCACGTTTCGCGAGATCGCATCCATCCGCATACCGCGCATAACTCCTGAGACGGCGGAAGCCACCAGAGTCAGGAACGCCGCGCCACCAAAAAGCACCAGTGGTTCACCACTCATCCGGAAGGTAGTTCCTGCAGCAATCCAGCTTTGCCAACCTGCTACTTCACTGATTGCACCCAACGCGAAAATGCTGACATCGATGCTGCCAAACAGGCCGACTCCGGCGATAAGTCCAACCGCAAGACGTTCCCGCCAACGTGTTGCGCGGCGCCACAACCGTGGCACCTGCGTGCACGAATACAGGCACACTGCAGCGATTGCTGCGGCATACAGCGCGAAATAGGCTGCACTAGTCCAGTGATCCCGGTTCCATATCTCCGTGCCGCTCCCCCTCGCGTAGCCGCTCAGCATCAGCATGATGACTGCCACGAAGCCCGAGCAGAGCCAAATTCGAACGCTCTGCGCATAGCGGACCTGCCGATGGCCAGACAGCTGGAACAGCATGACACACTGCACGACACCGAACAGGAACAGCACGTACCAGGCATCGAAGACCACGGCAGGCGGCAACAGCGGAGACAGAAACTGCGCAACGCTTGGTTCACGTAGGACAGCGGCTGCGAAAACCAATACGCAGATGATGTTGGTGTGTCGATCACCCAACGTCGTATTAACCCAGATCAACCTGGCTGCGGTCACCACAGCCATCAGCACCAAACAAGCGAAGAGTAACCAAGCCGGAACGTAGCTTCCCTGCGTCAAAAGATCCTCAAAAATCTTTCGCGCGGCGGAGAAACGCTCTCTGGTCTCGCCTTCGCCATCACAAGTGTCGCGAAGAGTTCAGCTTCATATTCGCTTCGACGCTCGTAACCGCCGCCGCGAGCCGCAGCCACCTGTCCAACATCAATACCGTGCGTCGCCAGGTCCATTCCTGTCAGCGAAGCCGCTAGTTCTGAAGGATTGAGGTCCAGTGTCGTACCGCCCTCAGGGTCAACGAGGATGTGTCCGACTTCGTGGGCAACGATGAACTGCTCTCGTTCACGCTGAGCGGACGGGCGGTGCAGAATCAGATCGAAGGATGGGCACTCAAACCACAAGCCGCAGAGCTGCGGCACCTCTTCATTCGCGGGCAAAGCGAGTCGACGAATAGGACGATTCCGGTAGCCTTCAACGGCGGCGAGGAACTCTTCAGCCGTCCAATCCGCGGGCAGATCCAGTTTTCGGACAATGCGTTCAATCCTCCCGCGAGTGGATCGAAATCGGGAAAGGTGCATCTCATCGTCCTTGGCATGTGGCGCTAGGCAACCGCTGCGAACACTTTTGTTCGTGGGATGTGATTCTAACGGTGACCGCGTTCAACGACCCATCGGCACGTGCTTTACCGGAACACGGGAAAGCGACGTGATCCGCCCCATACCCGGGACTTCACGTCTCATTCGCTAGCATCAATCGTCGTGGCAGCCAGCACTGAGGACGACCCGAACCGACCGTCAACTTCGGCTATCGACGCGCCAGCTTCTGGTCGGCCCGGCGGACAGCGATCCCAACAATCCAGTGCGAGACTCCTCGCGATTGTTTCCTCACTCGTAGCGATTCTCGCTGCACTGTCGATCCCGTTCCTACCGGTCCAGCAGGAAGCAGCGACCCTGTCATGGCCACAAAACGGCACCCTCACTGACGTCGAAGCACCACTGGTGTCCTACGCGCCTTTGAGCCTTGATGCTGACGTGCCCTGCCAGGAAATAGGTGCGCTCACCGACACCGGCGGGGTCCTGCTGTCCACCGCGCCGCCTGCCTCACCCGACGCCGGACGCTACGGTCTGCTCGCCCGCGTGACCGCAGGCGACAACCCGCACCTGCAAGTGACCGTCCGCGACCGCATCCTGCTGTCTGAACCGGTTTCCGCACTCACCAACTGCACCCTCGAAATCCGGATCGACAACACCCGCGCATCCGTCGGCCTCTCCGACCGCGCACCCACTATCCACGACGGCGACCTGCGTCCCCAACTCGTCGGCATCTTCACCGACCTCGACGGCAGCGCCCCCAGCGGACTTCGTGTCGACGTCGAACTCGATTCGCGGTTCAGCTCCAGCCCAACAGTGATCAAACTGGTCGCGATGGCCGTCGCCATTCTGGCGACGCTCCTCGCGCTTATCTCACTGCATCGACTCGACGCCACCGACGGCCGCAGCACTCGACGTTTCCTGCCAGCACGCTGGTGGACGTTCTCCGGCCTCGACGCCCTCGTCATTGGCACCCTGCTGCTGTGGCATTTCATTGGCGCCACCACCGCCGACGACGGCTACCAATTCACCATGGCCCGAGCATCCGAGCATGCCGGGTACATGGCCAACTACTTCCGCTGGTTCGGTGTCCC
>JAAYXN010000093.1 GCA_012515885.1 Rhodococcus sp. (in: high G+C Gram-positive bacteria) | reverse complement strand
TGCCGTTCTCCCTCGGCGGGCACGGCGCAGGCTCGATCTTCAAGGTGTTCACCACCGCCGCCGCAATGGAACAGGGCCTAGGTACCAGCGCGGTACTGCCTGTTCCCCCCACCTATCAGGCGCGCGGTATGGGTAGCGGTGGTGCTCGCGGATGCCCCGCTGACGCCTATTGCGTCGGCAACGCGGGCGCGTACCCCGGTGCACTTTCGGTGGCCGATGCGCTCGCCCAGTCCCCTAACACCACCTTCGTGAAGCTGATCGCGGAAACGGGCGTCGGCCCCACTGTCGACATGGCGGTGCGCCTCGGAATGCGCAGCTACACCAAGCCCAATACGTCCGGCTTCGACGAACGCAGCCTCGCTGATTTCCAGAAAGACCAGAACCTTGGTTCCTTCACCCTCGGACCGACCTGGATCAACCCGCTAGAACTGGCCAACGTTGGGGCCACCCTCGCTTCCAGCGGAAAGTGGTGCCCGCCAAGCCCGATCGACACCATCACCGACCGCGACGGCAAACCTGTCTCGCTCACCGAGCAGGCGTGTGAACAGGTCGTTGACCCGGGTCTAGCCAACTCCCTGTCCGTCGCCATGAGCAAGGACGACCTGCCCGGTGGTACCGCGTTCTCAGCAGCCAACACGGTGTCCTGGACCCGGCCGATGTCCGGCAAGACCGGAACCACTGAGTCGCACTTTTCATCTGGATTCCTCGGCTTCACCAACACCATCGCTGGTGCCGCCTACGCGTTCGGCGACTCGCCCAACCCCGGCGAAATCTGCTCGTTCCCCCTGCGTCGATGCGGCAGCGGAAACCTGTTCGGCGGTAACGAGCCAGCCCGGACCTGGTTCCAAGCAATCGACCCGGTCGTCGACCGGTTCGGGCCTGTCCACCTGCCACCGACCGACGAAAAGTATGTGCGGGGCTCGCAAAACGGCCAGGTCCCCGACGTCGTCGGCATGCCCGAAGCTCAGGCACGCGGCGAACTGGAACGAGCCGGATTCAGTGTCAGCGTCAGCTCGTCAAATTCGGATGCCCCGGTAGGCACGGTTGTCAGCCAAGCTCCCGCCGGGTCAGCAGTACCGGGTTCATCGGTGACGCTCTACATCAGTGACGGCACCGAAGAACCCGGCGACGGCGGTGACCGGCCACCCGCTGGCGGCCTACCGCCGATCCATATCCCTGGCCTGCCGCCAATTCAGATCCCGATGCCGCGGTAACTAGCTGCAACAGCAAGGGAGGGGTTGTTCCGTGTGGAACAACCCCTCCCTTGCGTTCACAGGACTACAGGCGGTCTTTAACTGCCTTCGAGATACGCGATCCGTCAGCCTTACCTTCCGCAATGGCGGTAGCAGCCTTCATCACCTGACCCATTTCCTTAGGGCTCGGACGATGCCCGATCTGTTCCGCTACCTGCGCAATCGCAGTGTCCGCGACGTCGGCGAGCTCGGCATCAGTGAGCTGCGTCGGCAAGTACTCATCAATGATCCGGGCCTCGGCGTGCTCTTTAGCTGCCAGCTCGCCGCGCCCATTCTCGGTGTAAATTTCAGCGGATTCGCCGCGCTTCTTCGATTCCTTCGCCAACACCTTGAGGACTTCAGCGTCGGTGAGTTCACGCGATTCCTTGCCCGCCACTTCTTCTTTTTGGACGGCAGCAATCAGCATGCGCAGTGTTGACGTCCGCAACGTATCTTTCGCCTTCATCGAGGCGACCATGTCCGCCCGCAGGCGTTCTTTCAGTGAATCCAACATGTGCAGAACGCTACGCGGTCGAGGACGCATGCGCCTTCCACTTTGGCCGCAGCACTGGGACCGCAGTACCCGGTATCCTGATCGTGTGCCTGATGTGTTCCGTTCTCCCGTATCCCGTACCGCAGCCGGACTCGTCGGCGCAGCCGCCCTCGGCGTCGGGTATGCCTCCCTGATCGAACGCAACGCGTTTACCGTGCGTGAGGTCACGATGCCGGTGCTCGAACCCGGCACATCAGCATTGCGGGTCCTGCATATCAGCGACCTGCACATGATGCCTAACCAGCGGTTAAAGCAGAATTGGTTGCGCGAACTCGACGCTCTTGAGCCGGATCTGGTGGTCAATACCGGCGACAACCTGTCGCACGCACGCTCGGTGCCTGCGGTGGTGCAGTCGATGGGCAACCTGCTCTCACGTCCGGGCCTGTTCGTCTTTGGTAGCAACGATTACTTCGCACCGAAGCCGAAGAACCCGTTCAAATATTTCCGCAAGAACCACAAGCGCGTGTTGGGTGATCCACTGCCGTGGACGGATCTGCGGGCCGCCTTCACCGAGCGTGGATGGCTCGACGCCACCCACACGCGCCGCGAACTTGAAGTGGCCGGTGTGCGCATTGCTGCCGCCGGGGTCGATGACCCGCATCTCAAGCGGGACCGGTACGACACGATCGCGGGCACACCCAACCCGCTTGCCGATCTGCGTCTAGGAATCACGCACTCACCGGAGCCGCGGGTGCTTGATCGCTTCGCGGACGACGGCTACGACCTCGTCCTTGCCGGACACACGCACGGCGGCCAGTTGTGTCTGCCGTTTTATGGCGCGCTTGTCACTAACTGTGAGATCGACCGGTCCCGCGTCAAGGGCCCGTCACAGTGGGGCGAGCACATGAAACTGCATGTGTCGGCAGGTATCGGTACGTCGCCGTGGGCACCTGCACGGTTCTGCTGCCGTCCTGAAGCAACCTTGTTGACGCTGGTCCCAGCCCCCAATCGTGGCGGCGCCGCTGACATTGAGCGTGAACCTGCCCCGTCGTCGGAGCACACCATTGTTCGAGGGTGACCTGCCGATTTAATCGGGTGACCTTTGGTGTTGTAAGCTTGCCGAGGTTCATCACGGGGTGTGGCGCAGCTTGGTAGCGCGCTTCGTTCGGGACGAAGAGGTCGTGG
>JAAYXN010000012.1 GCA_012515885.1 Rhodococcus sp. (in: high G+C Gram-positive bacteria) | reverse complement strand
TGTTCCCCGTCGCCGTGATTACGAAGTCCGCTTCTGCCACGACGTCGTCAAGTATTGCGACCTGGTAACCGTCCATCGCCGCCTGAAGTGCGCAGATCGGGTCGATCTCGGTGACGATGACGCGCGCGCCCTGACCCCGGAACGCCTCAGCCGCGCCCTTGCCCACATCGCCGTAGCCACAGACAACAGCGGTCTTGCCGCCAATGAGGATGTCGGTTGCCCGGTTAATTCCGTCGGGCAGCGAATGCCGAATGCCGTACCGGTTGTCGAACTTGGATTTGGTGACCGAGTCATTGACGTTGATCGCCGGAAACAGTAGGTCGCCAACCTCGTCGAGCTGGTATAGGCGTAGCACCCCGGTTGTGGTTTCTTCGGTTACTCCGACGACGCCCTCGGCGATCCGGGTCCACCGCTTCGGGTCCTCTGCCAGCGACCTGTGCAAAAGCGCCCGGATGATGTTCACTTCCTTGTTGTAGCCGTCGTCGCCGGGGCGCAGGTCGGCCGGTACCGCACCCGCAGCTTCATACCGGGCTCCGAGGTGGACAAGCAGTGTGGCGTCTCCCCCGTCGTCCAGGATGAGGTTGGGTCCGCGACCGTCGGGCCACCGGAAGATCTGGTCGGCGAGGTCCCAGTATTCGGTCACGGTCTCGCCTTTCCACGCGAACACGGGAACGCCCGCCGGGCTGGTTACCGTCCCGTTGGGTCCGACGACGACGGCGGCTGCGGCTTCGTCTTGGGTGGAGAAGATGTTGCACGACGCCCAGCGCACCTCAGCTCCGAGGGCAACCAGGGTCTCGATAAGTACCGCGGTCTGCACTGTCATGTGCAGGCTGCCAGCGATCCGCGCCCCGGCCAGCGGCTGACTTTCGGCATATTCGGCACGCAGGGCCATGAGCCCCGGCATCTCGTGTTCGGCGAGACGGATCTGAGTGCGGCCCGCCTCGGCGAGGTTGATGTCCCGGATAGCGAAATCGAAGTTGTTCACTCGATCAGGCTAAAGGGCTTGCTCCGGTCAAGCTAATACCGACCAACGGAGAGCGGCCCCTACTTAAGCGGGCGCGCATCCGCTGCTAGCAGCACGAGGATGCCGTCGGTTACCGGGTAGGCAACCTGGCAGGTGGCGCAGACCAATTCTGTTTCGTCGCCGTCCAGTGAACCGGTCAGCTCACCTTTGCACGTGGGGCAGCACAGGATTTCGCGCACCCAATTGGCAATTGGGCTCACGTTTCCTCCCGAATCAAAGCGACAACGTCGTCCCGGACTTTGATCATGACGTCTTCGTCCGCAGCTTCCACGTTCAGCCGAAGCAGCGGCTCAGTGTTGGATGCGCGGACATTGAACCACCAGCGCGGCGGGGTTTCCCAATGAGAGATGGTCAACCCGTCGAGCTCGTCCACGGTGACCGGCCCAGCCCCACCCTCAGTGACGTACGCCTGGACAATCCGTGCGCGCGCAGCGTCGGGGTCGGCGACGGTCGAGTTGATTTCACCGGATGACACGTACGGGGTATACATCGCGGCCAGGTCCGACAGCGGGATATCCGAAGTGCCCAGTGCGGCGAGCACATGCATGGCGGCCAACATGCCCGAGTCGGCGAAGAAGAAGTCCCGGAAGTAGTAGTGGGCGGAGTGTTCCCCACCGAACACCGCGTTGGTTTCCGCCATTTGCGCCTTGATGAGGGAATGGCCGACCCGAGTCCGCACGGCGGTGCCTCCCGCAGCGGTCACAAGTTCTGGCACTGCCTGCGAGCTGATCAGGTTGTAGAGGATGGTCGCCTTGTTACCGGCGGCTTGTTCTCGTTCGATCTCCCGCAAACCGACCAGCGCGGTAATTGCGGACGGGTTCACCGGGGCACCGGTTTCGTCGACGACGAAGCAGCGGTCCGCGTCGCCGTCAAACGCGAGCCCGATGTCCGCCTGGCTGCGAATAACGGCGGCTTGCAGGTCGACCAGGTTCTCCGGTTCCAGCGGGTTGGCTTCGTGATTAGGGAAGGTCCCGTCAAGTTCGAAATAGAGGGGGATGAGGGTGATCGGCAGCGGGCTCAACCCAGCCTCGTCACCGAGAACTGCGGGCGCGGTCAGCCCGGCCATCCCGTTGCCAGCGTCCACTGCAACCCGCAGCGGACGAATGCCGGACAAATCGACCAAACCCCTCAGGAAGTCCGCGTAGTCGGCGAGCATTGGCCGATCCGTGACCGTCCCGGTTTCCTGCGCGGTCGGGACGTGCTGGGCAAGGTATTGCCCGGCACGTTCGCGCAGCTCAGCCAGTCCGGTTTCCATCGAGATCGGGCGGGCACCTGCTCGGCACAGTTTGATGCCGTTGTACTCGGCCGGGTTGTGACTCGCGGTGAACATTGCCCCCGGCGCGTTCAGGACACCACTTGCGTAGTAAAGCCCATCCGTGGAGCAAAGGCCGATCTGGACGACGTCAACGCCACGCGCTCGCACGCCGTCGCCGAACGCAGCGACGAGGTCTGGGCTAGATGGGCGCATGTCGTGGCCGATGACGACTACTGGCCGATCGCTTTCAGGCGCATCGTCGTGCGGCAACTCCTGGTCAGCTGCGAACAGGTCGGCGAAAGCCGCCCCTAAGGCTTGGGCGACTTCTGTGTTGAGTTCATCGGGTACGACGCCGCGCACATCGTATGTCTTGACGATTGCGGAGAGATTGGTCACGTGGTCAGGCTATCTGCGGTCGCTACTTCACCGGACCACACGAAGGTGCCCGCGGCGCGGTTCGGAAGTCTCAGGTGGGGGCTCTGGTGTGGGTCGACGCTGCCGCCCAGCTTCACGGACCGCGTTTGCCAAGGCGAGCAGATCGTCTTCGGATGGGCCCTGGTCGACGAACTCTGGTGCGAGTCGAACGATTTCCCAGCCGCGTGGCGCAGTGAACCGTTCCGCGTGAGTGGCGCACAAGTCGTAGGAGTGTGGCTCCGCAGTCGTTGCGAGCGGGCCAATAACTGCTGTCGAGTCCGAGTACACATACGTCAGGGTGGCTACCGCCGCCTTCTGACACGTTGACCGGGTGCACTGCCTTGCTCTCACAGCGACTGACGGTAGCCCCTTCGCGGCTTGGGGAGTCGGATGCGCGCCGAGACGGGCTCCTTCCGACCAAACCCCGTCGGCCAGCCGCACCCCGCCAATCAACCGCACCCCTCCGGCCACACCCTGTCAGATGCGCGCCAAGACAGGCTCCTTCCCCTTGCCCGGCCTATGATCAGCGCTATGCAGGAAGGTCGTCGTGTCCGTCCTCGTCGACGCGATCGACACGGAAGAGGTTTACGTGGCCCACTTATGCCGCACCACCTGCCTGCCTACCGCACCAGGGCCGACCTGTTCGACGACGCAGTTCTCGCCGCAGTCGCGAACCTCGAGAACCGCTGGGCTCAGGCGATTGAAGGCACCGAGTTTGCTGTTGAGGAAGTTCCACCATCTGGTCCGGCGCCTTGGGAACGGGGTGTGCCACTCGCCCGGTACTTCGCCGCTGACACTGCGATCCCGGGCCGGGTCGTGCTCTACCGGCGACCAATTGCGGACCGGGCAACAGACGCAACGGATCTGGCTCACCTGGTTAACGACGTACTCGTGGAACAGATCGCCCAGATTCTTGGTCGCGCACCCGAGGAGATCGACCCCTCGTACCGTCGCCGCTGACCTGTGGACGCCCAAGAACCTGTGGACGCCCAAGAACTTGTGGACGCCCAAGAACTTGTGGACGCGCGGGAACCTGTGAGCGCCCAAGCAAGGGCTAAGACCCACACCTCATGCTAACTGGCTACTGCGCGAGACCATTCGTCTCAAAGGCGAGAGAAAACCGCTTCCCGCATCGGGGCGAGTGCAGCGTCCCACCGGTGATGGGTTTCGACGAATTCACGTCCGGCAACCGCCAGACGCTGACCCAACTCAGGGTCCCTCAGCAGCCGGACGACGGTGTCCGCGAAGTCCATCGCTCCGTCAGCGACGA
>JAAYXN010000011.1 GCA_012515885.1 Rhodococcus sp. (in: high G+C Gram-positive bacteria) | reverse complement strand
CGCGGCGGAGTCATTGGCAAAAACAACACCATCCCGTGGCGTGTCCCTGAGGACATGGCCCACTTCAAAGAGGTCACCTCGGGATTGCCGGTGGTGATGGGCCGCAAAACCTGGGAGTCGCTGCCACCGAAGTTTCGGCCGCTGCCAGGCAGGCGCAACATCGTCGTCACCTCCGCGGCCGCGCCGATCGATGGCGCGGAAACCGTCTCCTCAATAGAGGCTGCCCTCACCGTCAGTGACGGCGATATATGTGTCATGGGTGGCGCGCAAATCTATGCGGCAGCAATGCCTTTCGCGACGTCCCTCGTCGTCACCGAGGTTGATCTTGAGGTAGACGGCGACACGTTTGCGCCCCCCATCAGCGACGATTGGGCCCTGATTTCCGATACCGGTCGACGCGAGTCTGCCGTGGGCGGCACCGGCTACCGCATCGTTCGCTACGAACGTAAACCCTGATCGCTGAAGATTCGGGGGTTCAGCTCGCTTACCTCCCCCGTCTCGGCCATACTCCGATCATGGAGAAGATGTCGCTGACTGCCCAGGCCCGACAACAACTCAAACTCGCCGCCAGCTCGTCCAGTGGCCGTAGTTCGCAGACGGTGTACGGCGGCCACCAGCGGAGCCTGCGCCAAACTGTCATTGCCCTCACTGCTGGCAATGGACTGGCCGAGCATGACAGCCCGGGTGAGGCGACGCTGTATGTCCTCAGCGGAAAGCTGGAGCTGATCGCCGGCGAGGATTCCTGGAAGGGTTCTGCTGGCGACATTTTGTTCATCCCTCCTGCCCGCCACAGCGTCCAAGCACTTGAGGACGTCGCGTTCCTCCTCACGGTCGCCATGTAGCGGTGCCCGCTGACTGCGCTGGACCACGTGTTCCTCGCACATCGGACACGGAATATGCTGGAACTATGAGTCAGTCGTCGCGCACTCGGTACGAGATGTCTGCGGAGGCTGAGGACCCGCTTGAACTGGTGGCAACCCCGGAAAGTTTGCGTCGCCTGCTTGCTGCTGTCCTCCTGGTGGGCTCAGGGCTTGAGCTTGATTCGACGCTTCAACGCATCGTGCAGTCGGCGACATCCCTATTGAATTGTCGCTACGGGGCGCTCGGGGTACGCGCCCCTTCGGGCGGGCTTTCCGAGTTTGTGTACGAGGGCATCAGCCCTGAAGAACGCGCACTGATGGATCATCTTCCTCAGGGCCGCGGCGTCCTCGGTCTGTTGATCGAACACCCGCAGATGCTGCGTCTAGAAAACCTCGCGGACCACCCCGCGTCCGTCGGCTTTCCAGCAAATCATCCGCCCATGCGCAGCTTCCTCGGCGCACCAATAATGATGCGCGGCAAAGTGTTCGGCAGCATCTACCTCACTGAAAAGTGCGGTGGTGAGTCCTTCACCGGCGAAGACGAAGTCATTCTGGCTGCCCTCGCGACAGCTGCCGGTGTCGCCATCGAAAACGCTGAACTCTTTGAAGAATCACGCGACCGCGAACGGTGGCTTGCCTCGTCCGCTGCGATCACCTCGCGGCTACTGACCGGCGGTTCCCTCGACGAGACGTTGACGACGCTCAGCGAACAGGTCAGCTCGCTCGCGTCGGTACACGAGGTCTACATCGCAGTCTCCGACCACGACGACATCGTCGTGCATGCCACGAGCGGCGAGCCCGACACCCAACCACGTTTTTCCTGGTCACAGATGCCGTTCGCGGAACTTAAACGCACCCGCCGCGCGCACCTGAACCTCGACGCCGCGGAGCTACCCACGCTGAGCGGCCCGCACCGGCGGGTCGGTGTGCTTCCACTGGCCACCACCACCAACGTCACCGGCGTCATGATCGTCACCTCATGCCGTGATGAAGACTGGCTGCCCGAAGAAGTAGCCCGGCTGGGCTCGGCAGCAGACCTCGCTGCCCTCGCCGTCGAATTCGCCGATCAACAGGCCAAACAGCGTCTACTCTCCGTGCTCGCCGATCGTGACCGCATCGCCCGCGACCTGCACGACAACGTGATCCAGCGGCTCTTCGCCACCGGAATGAGCTTGCAAAGCACCATGGCCGTCGACGGAGTCCCCGGTCGGGTGCATT
>JAAYXN010000092.1 GCA_012515885.1 Rhodococcus sp. (in: high G+C Gram-positive bacteria) | reverse complement strand
GTTGTTGACCTCGAAGCGGTGACGGTGCCGTTCAGAGACGTTCTCGCTGCCGTACGCCTGGGCCACGATCGAGCCCTTAGCCAGCGTCGCCGGGTACGCGCCCAGACGCATCGTGCCGCCGAGGTCAGCCTCACCAGCGACGACGTCTTCCTGGTCCGCCATGGTCGAAATGACGGGCTCAGTGGTGTCAGGCTCGAATTCGGTGGAGTTTGCATCGGACAAGCCCACTGATCGTGCGGCTTCAATCACCACGCACTGCAGACCCAAGCACAGTCCGAGAAGCGGAATCTTGCGTGCCCGAGCAAATCGGATGGCGCCGAGTTTTCCTTCAATTCCGCGGATACCGAACCCGCCGGGAATGAGGATGCCGTCCACGTCGCCGAGCAGTGCCGACGCACCGGCATCGCTTTCGACGTCATCGGACTGCACCCAGGTGATCTCAACCTTCGCGCGATTAGCGAAACCACCGGCGCGCAGCGCCTCCGTGACCGACAGGTAGGCATCCGGCAGATCGACATACTTGCCAACCAGAGCGACCTTGACGGTTTCACGCGGCTGGTGGACACGGTCGAGCAGGTTGCCCCACACGGTCCAATCGACGTCGCGGAACGGAAGGCCCAGCTGACGCACCACGTAGGCGTCGAGGCCTTCACGGTGCAGGACCTTCGGGATGTCGTAGATCGACGGCGCGTCCGGTGTCGAAATACAACCGTCAACATCGACGTCGCACATGAGGGCGATCTTCTTCTTGAGCCCTTCCGGCACTTCGCGGTCACAGCGCAGAATCAGCGCGTCCGGCTGGATACCGATGTTGCGCAGTGCAGCCACCGAGTGCTGGGTGGGCTTGGTCTTGAGCTCACCCGACGGCGCGAGGTACGGCACGAGCGAGACGTGCAGGAAGAACACGTTGTCGCGGCCGACGTCGTGGCGCACCTGGCGGGCGGCTTCCAGGAACGGCTGCGATTCGATATCGCCGACGGTGCCGCCGATCTCGGTGATCACGACATCGGGGACTTCGCCCTGCAAATCTGGGCCAGCCATCGCGAGGATGCGGGCTTTGATCTCGTCCGTGATGTGCGGGATGACCTGAACGGTGTCGCCGAGGTATTCGCCGCGACGCTCCTTGGCGATCACGGTCGAATAGACCTGACCGGTGGTGACGTTTGCCTGACCGGACAAATCACGGTCGAGGAAGCGTTCGTAGTGGCCCACGTCGAGGTCAGTCTCAGCGCCGTCCTCAGTGACGAAGACCTCACCGTGCTGGAACGGGTTCATCGTTCCGGGATCGACGTTGAGGTACGGGTCCAGTTTCTGCATGGTGACCCGCATACCGCGCGCGGTAAGAAGCTGACCGAGGCTTGAGGCGGTGAGGCCTTTGCCGAGTGACGACGCGACACCACCGCTAACAAAAATGTGCTTGGTATCTGTACGCGTGTGAGTACGTGACTGTGACAAAGAGACTCCCGTGACGACTGTGCAGGAATGTACCGAGCGAAGCTGGGGCCTGCCGACCTACGGGACCTCACGCTAACACGTCAGCACTGACCGGCACCAACAATGCCTCGTGTGTCGAGCCCTCGCGTGTCGCATCGGCGACGCCACCGAGCCGCCGCCACCGAGCCTTAGAAACTTTCACCAATCGCGCAGCAACTAGGGGGCGGGAACCCCGACAGTGATCGCCGTCGCCCCGGGCCCTGTGCCATAGCGGCCGCTGCCACCGCCTAACTGCTCGCTGAGCGCCATCGGTACCGTCAGTCGACCAGATTCACGATGAACGTCATCGACGGTGCTTACACGCGCGGTCAGCGCCGAATCGGAGCGTGTCACCGCGACCGCACCATTGCCGTTCGCCGAGCCCGGGCGCCCCGCAAGCACCACTCCTGATCCGCGGCCATCGAGACCCGACGCAAAGCGGGCGACCACTGCTCCCCGATTGCCGCTCAACACCTCGCCGTCGCCATTCTGGTCGCCAGTCAGCACCACAGCGAGCTGGGCAGGAGCCGGCGGTGCGTCATACGTCACAAAGCCACCTCCGCGCAACGTCTCTAAAGCGAGTTCGCGCTCCGCGTCGGTGCCCCAAGCGTGCCCCGACTCCGGGTTGATCAGCAGGACGGCGCCGAGCAGATCACCCGCGAGACTGCCCTGATCTACCGCACCTGTCTGCAACGTCACCCCAGCCGGGATCACGTTGTTGACGACGGTGCGCAGACGGTCCCCACCGCTGGCGTCGACGAAAGTATCGGTCAGTGTCAGGTTTCCAGTAACGGCCGCCCCGGATTGGCCGAGGACGCGGTGCACCGCATCGACATCACCTGGATCAGCGTCGGGGGTGGTGACAATAAGCACGGTGGTGCCGGGCAACGCATCTCGCAGTGTCCGGTCTGCCACGGCAGCCGAGAAGCTGTCCGCGGCGTTCAACTGCATTTCCAGCGCGTTGATCTGCTGGTTGGCTTGCTCCAAGCTCTGTTCCAGATCGGATTTGTCTGAGCGGAGCCCCGACACGACGCCCGGGGACAACACTCCTGACCCCAGCGCAATTCCGACCGCCAACGCAAGAAATATCGCGGCGATCGAAACAGCATGCTGGCGAAGGGAAATCACCCGCGCAGTCCGTCCAACCACGCCACCATGTCGTTCCACAGACTCGTGGCGAGATCAACAATCTCCGTCCCCATATTGGAAACGAGTAGCGCAACGATCACCGCGACCAACGCGGCCAGCACCAACAGCGCGACCGCACTACCGGGTACACGGCTGCGATACAGGGTCGCGACGGCTTTCGCGTCCACCAGTTTCGGGCCGACTTTCAACCGAGTCATGAATGCGGACGGGTTGGTGTCGCGCCTGCCGTGGTCGAAGAATTCGTCCAGCGACACCGTGTGGCCCACTGTCACAATCAACGCTGCACCGTGGTGGTCCGCGAGCAGCAGAGCCAGGTCCGACGGCGAACTCGATGCGGGGAACGTCATACCGCCAATCCCCAAATCCTGGATGCGGGACAGCCCCGGCGCGTGCCCATCCGGGTCCGCAGGAAGCACAACCTCAGCCCCTGATTTGAGGGTCGTGGTGGAGATTTCGTCTGGATCACCAACGATCAGATCCGGCCGATACCCCGCCTTAGTTAGCGTGTCCGCCCCTGCACCGACGCCGATCAAGACGGGTGCGTACTCCTTGATGAACGGCTTCAAGTTCTTCAGATCCGCAGCGTGCTCCGGGCCGTCCGCGACGATCACCACGTGACGCTCTTTGAGGTTGACCTCAATATCGGGGACGCCGATGCCATCGATCAGCAGGGGGCTCTCCGTGCGTATGAACTCAATAGTGTTGCCGGAGAAGGCTTCTAGGTGATCGACGAGGCCGGTTTTGGCTTCGATCATCCGATCAGCGATCTCAGCCTCATCCTGCAGGGTTCCCTTAGCTAGACGCTTCTCGCCTGAGAAAATCTCGCCGCCGTCGATCCGGACTTTGGAGCCGTCCTTGACGGACTTAAATATCGCTGAACCAGCGGAATCAATTAGCACAATGCCGCTAGCGACAAGCGTCTCCGGACCGACATTCGGATAGCGACCTGAAATGGAGCTCGACGCGTTGACTACCGCCAGGACCTCAGCTTTAACCAAAGCCTCTGCGGTGACCCGGTCGAGGTCCATCTGGTCGAGGAAAACGATGTCTCCAGGACCGACACGACGTAAGAGCTTGGCCGTATTGCGGTCTACCCGGGCAATGCCGCTGATTCCAGGCAATTGCTCGTTGTTTCGTGACAACAGTGCTGGCAGCTTCATGTATTCGATGATTACCCCGTTTGCCGTCCGTCAACGGTAGGCGCGCCGAACCATTTATCACATGAAGTCGGTATTTGCTATGGGCGGTACCGGGGAAATTGTGTTCCTAGGTGACTGCGCGTTCAGCGTTGGCTGTCGCCAGAAGTTCCTCGGCGTGCGCTCGACCCGTTTCAGTGTCATCGAGACCTGCCAGCATCCGAGCGAGTTCGACCACACGCTGGTCGTCGGACAGCGTTCGTACACCGCTGCTGACGACGCCGTACGCGTCCGACTTATCCACCACCAGATGCGTGTCCGCGAACGCTGCGACCTGCGGCAAGTGCGTTACGACGATCACCTGATGGGTACGGGCCAACCGGGCCAGCCGCTTTCCGATTTCCACGGCGGCGCGGCCACCGACTCCCGCGTCGACCTCATCGAACACCATCGTTGCGCCCGAGTCCGGACCAGCAAGAACCACTTCGAGCGCTAGCATCACGCGCGACAGCTCACCACCGGACGCGCTTTTACCGATCGGTAGCGCCTGCGCCCCGCTGTGCGCGGACAACCGGAACTCAACCTCATCCACACCGGTCGATCCCGCGTGCACAACCTCACCGAGTACTTCTAGCGGAGCCGAATCCTGTGGCCCTGCAAGGCGCGTGCTGACAGCAACCTCAAGCTGCGCCCGTCCCATTGCCAGTCCTGCCAATTCCGCGCTGACCGCTTTAGACAGACGTGCGGCCGCTTTGCGCCTGGCTTCGCTGAGCTTGACGGCCATCTGCGCGGTGGCGGCCGCCGATTCTTCGACCTTGCGCGACAATTCACTGAGCGCATCACTGGAGACATCCAAGTACTGCAGACGCTCGCGTGCTTGCTGAGCCCAGTCGAGCACTCCGTTGACGTCCGCAGCATATTTACGTGTGAGGGTTCGCAGTTCGGCCTGACGCGACAGTAGCGATTCCAGTGCGTCCGGCTCTGCGGGCAGTTCCCCGAGGTAACGCGCCAAATCAGTGGCGACGTCGGTGACTACCGTGATCGCTTCGCCTAGCCGCGGGCCCAGGATCTCCAGTTCGCGGTCCGTGGACGCTTCGAGACGGCTGCGTGCTTGCGACAGAAGTTCCAGTGCCCCTGATTCGGATGCGTCATCCATCTCGTCGCTACCGCTGAGGGCGGTCTTCGCTTCTTCCGCGGCGGCGCGCAGCGAATCCAAGTCACTGAGCCGACGCACATCCGCCACGATCGCTTCGTCTTCACCCGGCTGCGGCGCGATCCGGTCAATCTCTTCCAGAGAGAACGTCAGTTGATCGGCTTCTTGCGCGAGTTCGCGGGCACGGCTTGTGCGCTCAGCAAGTTCGGTACGCGCACTGTTCCATTCGTTGCGATGCTTGCGGTATTTGGCGAGCAGCGGAGCAATAGTCTTGTCGCCGAAGCGATCCAACGCGCCCAATTGTTCACCAGGACGCTGCAACCGCAACTGATCGTTTTGGCCATGCACTGTTAATAGAGAGCCGGTAAATTCCGACAGTGTGCCTGCAGGAACTCCGCGGCCACCAAGGTGCGCCCGGGAACGTCCGTCAGCGCCGACAGTACGGACCGCGATGATGCTGTCGTCCTCGTCGCGCTCCGCGCCTGACGAGTCGAGAAGGCCCTGCACTTCGTCGACGACGCGCGCCGACGCACCTTCGGTGGAAAATCGGCCTTCCACCACGGCTCTGTTCGCACCGAGCCGAACCCGGCCGGCGTCGGCCCGCGCACCGCTAAGCAGGTGCAAACTGGTGACGATCATCGTCTTGCCCGCACCGGTTTCACCGGTCAGCACGGTCAAGCCTTCATGAAACTGAGCAGCTGCCTCGGAGATCACGCCGAGGTTGTCGATTCGGATCTCTTCAAGCATGCCTAGTCCCTCCGTCCCCGCCAACCGGTTACCGGCAGTTCAAACTTGCGCACCAACCGATCTGTGAAAGGCGCCGAGTCCAGCCGCACCCATTCCAGGGGCTCGCGTCCCCGCACGACCTCAACGCGCCCGCCTGCCGGCAACTGCAAGGTCCGTCGTCCGTCGCACATCACGAGTCCATCGTGACTTCCTGCCAGTGTTTCGACGGCGATAATCGACTCCGGGCTGGTCACTAGTGGCCGCGCGAATAGTGCGTGTGCGTTGCTCGGAACCACCAGCAGCGCTTCAAGTTCCGGCCACACAACAGGGCCGCCAGCAGAAAAAGCGTAGGCCGTCGATCCGGTCGGTGTCGCAACCAGAACGCCGTCACAGCCGAAGGTTGAGACGGGTCGTCCGTCGACTTCGAGGACGACCTCAAGAACACCGAGCCGTGAACGGTTCTCAATGCTCGCTTCGTTGAGCGCCCAGCTGCGCTCGACAACCTGATCGTCCACGCGAATAAGCACGTCAACAGTCATGCGATGTTCAATACGATATTCCCGGCGCACTACCTGGCCGAGCGCCTCGTCGAGGTGCTCCGCTTCGGCTTCTGCGAGAAAACCTATGCGGCCCAAGTTAATTCCGAGGACAGGCACTGACGCCGCTTTGGCAAGTTCCGCGGCACGCAGGAAGGTTCCATCGCCACCGAGTACCAGCACCATTTCGCAGCCCGCCGCCGCATCCGGCCCCGACTCGACGGCCAGGACGTCCACGCCCGCGTACTGACGTTTGGAATCAGATAGGCCCAGGGAGTCAAGTTCGTCGACGAGAACGCGCAGCCCAATTCCTGCTTCAGAAAAGATCTTTCCCACGCGCTCAACGGTGGATTCGAGAGCCCGATGCGCGGGGTGAGCGACAAGGAGTATCCACCGCTGCTCACTATCGAAGTCAGCGTCAGCCACCTGTTGCCCTCTCGCCTGCGGCCCGCTCACTGTGGGCCTTCCTGTACCGCCACCTGCACGAGCTCCTCTAGCGATTCGGAACGCTCCTGCGCTGCGCTCTTATCGGCCCCAGCCTCTCCGGCCCGCAACCACAAGAAGTATTCGACGTTTCCAGCCGGTCCGGGAAGGGGACTAGCCACGACGCCCAGTGTATGGAGTCCCGCTGCCTGTGCTTCCCGCGCTACATCGAGGACGGCCTCGGCTCGTAGCTGCGGATCCCGCACGACGCCCCCGCTGCCCACACGATCCTTACCCACCTCGAACTGTGGCTTGATCATGGGAATCAGGTCCGCGCCCGGCGAAGCACAGGCAACGAAGGCCGGTAACACCAGCTTGAGCGAAATGAACGACAGGTCCGCGACGACCAGGTCGACCGGACCGCCGATAGCCTCCGCGTCGAGGGTGCGCACGTTGGTGCGGTCAAACACCTTGACCCGCTCATCGGACTGCAACCGCCAAATCAACTGGCCATATCCAACATCGACGGCCACCACTTCGCGAGCTTCGCGTTGCAGCAGCACATCGGTGAATCCGCCAGTAGATGCACCGGCATCGAGGCACCGACGTCCAGCAACAGTCAACCCCTGCGGTTCAAATGCTTTGAGCGCACCCAACAGCTTTTTCGCACCTCGCGACGCCCAGGACACTTCGTCTGGCACATCAACGACGCGCAGCGGCGTACCTGCTTCTACCGCCGTCGCCGGCTTGGTAGCTGGTGCGCCTGCAATCAGCACCCGGCCAGCGGAAATCAATTCCTGCGCATGATCGCGGGACCTGGCCAAACCTCGACGAACGAGTTCAGCGTCCACGCGTGCTCGACGTGCCACCCTCAGCTCTTGTCTACTGACGCCAGAGCCTGAACGAGAACGTCATGCGCCTGTTCAAGCAGCTGAGCGTTTCCCGACAGCACCTCGGCGCTTGCACCTGCTGCCATCTCAGTAACCGGCGCCAACTCATCCAGGAGTTCACCCACACGCGCGTGGATCTCGGCGGGGTCAATGGTGGACGGCGGACCAGGCAGGTGCTGCCCGGGCCGTGGAATATGGCTGTTCATCATCGACAACGCTAGTCGATCACCGACGTGCGCGCACACACCGTGATACCGGTTTCTGACAGTGTCGGGACCATCAGAATTACGGGTCCTGTGGCGCGGGAAGATCCCGCTCAGAGTTTCCACCGGGAAAGGATGTCCGCGACCTCGGGGTCATTCGAGGTCACCCGCTCAAACTCTGAATGCTGCCACGCTACAACGGCAACATCGCGGACCAGCCGAGCATGATCGACACGGCCATCGACAGCAGTACCAACAGTCAGCACGCCGCTGTCATAGGACATCGGATGCGCTGAGTTCACGTCAGGCGCGAGAACGCGACACTGCGCCGCGGGGCTGCGCAAAGCGGCCAATTCGTCCGCTATAAAGGTCGGTCGCTGCTCAGGGACCGCGCGCAGAACATCGGCCGGAGTGCTGACACCCGTGAGCACCAACAGCGAATCGAAACCGACAGCGTTGGCGCCTTCGATATCCGTATCGAGGCGGTCGCCGACGACCAACGGCCGCTGCGCGCCGTTGCGTTCTTGAGCATCAAGCATCAGTGGACGCGCTGGTTTTCCCGCCACCACTGGCTCCGCGCCCGTCGCGTGACGTACTGCCGCGACCATCGATCCATTGCCCAACACCAAGCCGCGCTCGGTAGGCAACGTCGAATCGATGTTGGTTGCCACCCACCAGGCGTCTGCCCGGATTGCGAGAGTCTCCTCCGCAAGTAGGCGCCAACCGGTATCCGGCGAATGCCCGTGGACGGCGGCAACCGGCGGCCTCTCCGCATCGAACTCGCGGACTGGAACCAGCCCCACCGCCGCAACCTCATCGACCAGCGCCTGCGCACCCACGACCAGAACAATCGCACCCGCGGAAAAACGCTGAGCTAGCAGACGTGCAGCCGCTTGCGCGCTGGTCACGACATCCGAATCGGACGCCGCAAACCCCAACTCCGTCAAGTGCTCCGCGACGTCGCGGGGGCTGCGACTGGCGTTGTTGGTCACGTACAGCAGACGAGTGGGCAGATCCGCCAAAGCGGCGACAGCACCCGGTATCGCATCCGGCCCGCGGTACAGCGTGCCGTCGAGGTCAAGCAGCAACTCGTCATACGCCGAATACAGCGGCCCAGAATCTGACAGTGCAGAACCGGACGGTGCAATATCTGACGACATCGTCAGCACTCCTTCACAGCGCGCTGCACCCGTTGGCCACAGCGCAGTACTCGCCAGTCAGCGACAGCGTATTTACTCGCCAGTCAGCTCGGCGACCCGCTCTTCAGCATCCGTATCGCCATCAAGGTCGGCGGCAGCCGCGTTGAGGAACCAGGTCAAGCCGTCCTGAACTCGTCCAGCCGCAACCAGTGCGTCCGCATAGGCGTAGAACAGACGTGCCGCGGCAGGTCCGGTGCGAGCCGGATCCAGATCGGAGGTTTGCAGCGTCACGACGGCTTGGTCGAACTGGCCAAGGTCCATGCGGGCACCGGCAACGACAATACGAAGTTCCGACGCTTCATCACCGGTGAGCTTCGCGGCTTCTTCGCTGCGGCCCAGTTCGATCGCCTTTTCGGGACGTCCAAGTCCGCGTTCCGCGTCGGCCATCACGCCGAGAAGTCCGGGGCCGCCAGCCATACGGCGAGCTGCACGCAGTTCAGAGAGCGCTTCCGCCCATTCGCCAGCGTGATACGCAGTGACGCCTGCGGTTTCACGCACCACTGCGATGCGGCCTGCCCGCTGACGAGCGGCGCGTGCGTGCGCCAAGGCCAGACGTGGGTCGTCTTCAAGGAGTCGGCTTGCCATCACCAGATGGCGAGCGACGGTTTCTGCGTTGCGCTTGTCCAAGCTCAAGAGGTCACGACGCACGGCATTGTCGAGATCACCGGCTTCGACGTCATCGGGCAGATCGGGTTCGTCGGGGCGTGCAGCCTGACGATCTGGGTGTCGACGGTCGCCGCCACGTCCACCATCGCGACGGTCAAATCCACCGCGTTCCTGGTCTGGACGTCCACCACCGCTGGGGC
>JAAYXN010000091.1 GCA_012515885.1 Rhodococcus sp. (in: high G+C Gram-positive bacteria) | reverse complement strand
GGTGACGTTGATGCCGTCGACCTTGATCTTGGTGGGTTCCTTGTACAGCAGGTCGTCGATCTGCTTCTTGGTGAACTTCTTGATCGGCTTGTCCGGGTCGAAGAAGCCGCAGCCACGGTAGATGCGCCCGTACCAGCCATCCATCGAATAGCCGGGGATGGTCAGTGCGCCTTCGCTGAGGGACTTGTCTGCGTCGTAGAGCGCGGTGAGGTCGAAATCGGAGACATTGCCGCGGCCTTCGCACCGCGAACACATGCCGCCTGTGATGGAGAATTCGCGCCGCTCTTTCACCTTCTGGCCACCGCGTTCGATGGTGATCGCGCCAGCGCCACTGGCGGAAGCGATGTTGAAGGAAAACGCCTGGGATGACCCGATGTAGGGGTCGCCAAGCCTGCTAAACAGGATGCGCAGCATCGCATTGGCGTCGGTGGCCGTGCCCACGGTGGACCGTGGATCAGAACCCATCCGCTCCTGATCCACAAGGATCGCGGTGGTCAGACCAGAGAGGACGTCGACGTCCGGCCGCGCCTGCGAGGGCATGAAACCCTGAATGAACGTGCTGTACGTCTCGTTGATGAGCCGCTGCGACTCAGCTGCGATGGTGCCAAAGACCAGCGAACTCTTACCCGACCCGGACACGCCCGTGAACACGGTGAGCCGCCGCTTCGGGATATCGACACTGACATCACGCAAATTGTTGACCCGTGCACCATGCACCCGAATGAGATCGTGACTATCAGCGATATGCGGGCTCTTGGTGGCGTCAGCACTCATGTGTCGATCGTACGCGCGAACATGCATATGACGCGGTGAGAGAGTATGCATGTAGGTATGGTTTCTGCAGCCGCATACGGCATGAACGCCCCAGACGCTCCGTTCGAAAAAATGACGATTGACCGGCGTGAACTTGGTCCGCTCGACGTTCTCATCGACATCAAATTCGCGGGCATCTGCCACTCCGACATCCACACCGCCCGCAACGAGTGGGGCGGTACCCGCTACCCAGTTGTTCCTGGACACGAGATCGCGGGAATCGTCAGTGCCGTCGGGTCGGACGTCACCAAGTACTCGGTTGGCGATCGCGTCGGTGTGGGATGTTTCGTAGACTCCTGCGGCAACTGCGGACCGTGCCGCGACGGTGAAGAGCAGTACTGCACCGCCGGTGCCACCGCCACCTACAACTCACGCGGCGCCGACGGCACCCGCACCCTCGGCGGCTACTCGACGCAGATCGTTGTCACCGAACGCTTCGTCGTGAAAATCCCCGACGATCTTGCTCTCGACGTCGCAGCGCCTCTGCTGTGCGCCGGCATTACCCTCTACTCGCCGCTGGCGCATTGGGGCGCGGGCCCGGGTAAAAAGGTGGCGGTCATCGGGATGGGCGGCCTTGGCCACGTCGGTGTGAAGATTGCGCACGCCATGGGTGCCCACGTCACCGTGTTGAGCCAGACGCTGAGTAAGAAGGACGACGGTCTGCGTTTCGGCGCCGACGACTACCGTGCGACGTCGGACCCCGATACCTTCACGGAGCTGGCTAATAGCTTTGACCTGATCATCAACACGGTCTCGGTCAACCTCAACATTGACCTCTACATGTCGCTGCTGGCTATCAACGGCACGCTGGTCGAACTTGGGCTTCCAGAAAAGCCCATTCAGGTAAGCGCTTTCACGTTGGCGCACAACCGCCGCAGCCTGTCCGGGTCGATGGTGGGTGGCGTGCCGCAGACCCAAGAGATGCTGGATTTCTGTGCCCGCCACGGCATCGGGGCAGAGATCGAGGTCATTTCCGCGGACCAGATCGACGCCGCGTACGAGCGGGTGGTGGCCAGCGATGTGCGCTACCGATTCGTCATTGACGCTGCCACGATGTAGCAGCGCTCAAGCCCCGTTCGCCCTTAAGCTCCGTGCTAGCTCCGTAAGAAAAGGGCACGGAGCTTAAGGATTTACGGCTCGCCCAGTTTGTCGCGCAGCTGCGCCAAAGTTTTTGTCAGCAAACGAGATACGTGCATTTGCGAAATGCCGACCTGTTCGGCGATCTGCGTCTGCGTCATGTTGGCGAAGAACCGCAACATCAGGACGGTGCGTTCGCGTTCAGGTAGCGCAGCGAGCAGTGGCCGCAGAGTTTCATGGTTTTCGACGTCCTCCATCGCGGAGTCATAGTCGCCGAGTGTCTCAACCATCGAAATCTCGTCTGGCCGATCAGAATTGCTGCCTTCCACTGAAATCGTTTGGTAGGCATTACCGGCGATGAGACCTTCCGCAACTTCTTCTGCGGGAAGGCCAAGCTCGGCAGCGAGTTCCGCGACAGTGGGCGCGTGCCCTAACCGTTGGGACAGATCCGCGATGGCCTGCCCGAGAGCAAGATGCAGCTCTTTGAGCCGGCGCGGCACCCGTACCGCCCAGCCGGTGTCCCGGAAATGACGGCGAACCTCACCCATGATGGTGGGCACAGCGAACGACACGAAATCACTGCCGCGTTCGACGTCGAAGCGGTCTACCGCGTTGACCAGGCCAACTCGGGCAACCTGCACGAGGTCGTCGTGTGCCTCTCCGCGGCCGTCGAAACGTCGCGCGATGTGCTCAGCGAGGGGCAGGCAGCGCTCTACCAACCGATCACGGAGTGCACTGCGTTCAGCGCTCCCGGGTTCTAGCCGGTCACGCTGGGCAAAAAGGGGTTTTACGTCCTGATATTCGTCCGGCCACCGTGAGGTTGTGCGTTGTCCTTCGCCCGTAGGGCTGGTCACGAATACATGCCGTTCGTTTTACTGAATTCCATGGTCGTGATGTAGCCGAGCCCGCCGGTGGGTTCCTGGGAGATCTCTACAGAATCGGTGAGGGTCTCAAGCACACGCCACCCGAACGAGTGGGGGCTGAAGTCGTCAAGTTCGTTAGTGGTGGTGGATACGGAGACGCGGAGGGTGCCTACAAGTGATTGCAGACGGCACACCAACTGGGCGTCTTCGGTGGATCGCACGATCAGGTGGGTGCAGATTTCGTCCATCGCCAACTTGATGTCAGCGATCGCATCGAGGTCAAAGTTTTCGTGGATAGCGATGGTGGACGCGAGGGCGCGCAAGACGGGAAGCTGATCGGGCGTGGCCCGAATCCGCAACTCGACTACAGGATGCGATTGGTCCTGATCGGGATCAATCGTCTTGGCGTTTGCCATGAGACCTCCGGGTCCGGCTAG